>CAZLKG010000096.1:0-6586 GCA_964560045.1 uncultured Slackia sp. | reverse complement strand
TACGGTGCCACCCAAAAAGTCGAGCAGCCCTATCTCGGCTATAGCGGGGATGCCACTTGCAAAGAGGAAGATGCAGATCAGGGCCACCGCGAGGACGGAAATCCCCGCAGCAGCCGCGAACAACACCCTCGCAGCGGATTCTTTGATGCCTTTCATGAGGGTATCTCAGAGCGCAAAAAGGCTCACGCTATCTCGGACCAGTCGGTTATTTCACCGATAAAGATGTCGCGCACCTGATCGGAGGTCAGACCGGAGATGGTATTGTCATTGCTCACGATTACGGCAATGCCGTCCTGGGCGATGACGGTGGAGGTGACGCCTTCGGCGATCTCGGAGTCAGACAGCTCGCGAGAAGCCATCCCCACATCGCACACGCCTTCGATGGTGTTCTGCACGCCGGTTGATGAGTCGGACTGGTTGACCTCAATGGTCACATCGGAATTTAGGGCCTCATAAGCCTCGGCTAAAGCCTCCATGACGGGAGTCACCGAAGAGGATCCGGCCACGGACACGGTGCCGGACAGGTTCTCGGAAGAGGGCTCGTATGCGCCACTTTCGGCATCGATGGCTACATAGCCTTCCTCGGTGATGACGGCCTGACCCTCAGCGCTCATGATGAAGTTCAGAAAATCCTGGGCAAGCTCGGAAATCTCGGCCCCGGTCACCACGTTGAACGGACGGGAGATGGTGTATGAGCCGTCTTGCACGGCCTCGACAGAGGGGGCAACGCCGTCAATCTCAAGGGCTTTGACGGAGTCATCCAAGGAGCCTAAAGAGATGTAGCCGATGGCACCGGGATCGTCTGCCACGGTGGTCATCATGACGGCAGTGGAGTTGGTAACGACGGCGGATGAAGTGGTCATATCGATGTCGTCGTCGTCAACGACTCCGAAAAGCTCCGTGAAGGCATCGCGCGTGCCGGAACCATCCTCTCGGGAAATGACGGAGATGGCACCGGTGGTGCTCCCTGAAACGGTATCGTTGTCCCCATCGGCGGTGGAGGAATCCCCGGAGCCACTAGAGCATCCGGCAAGCGCGAACATCCCGAAGGCGCATGCGACGACAAACGCCAGCGCAATCAGCTTTGATGTGTTCAGTGCCTTGATCATTGCCTGCAATCCTTTCTCTCGGTTCACATGCGCCATCCCGAATGGAGTGCCCAAGAAAGCCGCAGCCGACCTCCTTGGTCTGAGACTTTGCGATACTCACCGATCTCGATTGTTCGAAAGATTGCGGCGACACGCCAGTGTTTCAGCGTTTGTGTCTTTTGACTGAATCGCCCGGATCCTCTTCCTCGATCGGCTCCATCCGCACGCATGTCCTTGGCGATGATGCCAGGCAGAACTTTACGAACCCTTGCTCAAACAATTGTCAGAAGCGCGTCAAATCGAGGTAAAGTTGAGGGGGTAGAACAGGACGGAAGAAACTCCGCCTGAAGAGATCTCTTATACAGTGGCGGTTTTCTCCGCCGCCATCACCACATGCTTCATGAGCACACTCGTGGTGACTCCTCCTATCCCATGGGGGACGGGCGTGATGGCACCGCTCTCACCAAGAACGAACTCTGCCGCCTCAAAATCGGCGTCACCGCACAGGGCACCCGCGGCATCAAAATTGATGCCGACATCAAGTATCGTCTGGCCTTCCCGGAAGCATCGCGAACCGTATGCGCGAGCGCGCCCTGTGGCCAGCACTAAGATATCGGCATCTCGCATCACGGAATCGAGGTTGCGAGTGCGGGAGTGACATAGGGTAACCGTGGCGTTTCGCTCCATCAAAAGCATCGCCACCGGTCTACCAATCACAAGGCTTCGACCCACCACGACGGCACGCTTGCCAAAAAGATCAATGCCGTAGTGATCCAGCATATCCAAGCACGCCGCCGCCGTACAAGGAGCAAATCCCACTCCGCGACCGGAAAACACGCGGGCAAGCGAACCCAAGCCCGCACCATCCACATCTTTCGCAGGATCAAGCGCGTCGCATACCGCCTCTTCGTCCAAATGGGAGGGCAGCGGACGAAACATCAGACAGGCGTGCGTGGAGCCATTCGCATTTACATTCTCTATAACCGCCATCAAATCGATCTGCGATACGCTTTCGGGTAAAACGATGCGGCGCACAAAAATCCCTAATGAGTCGGCGCATTTGTAGACCGCATGCTCGTAGGAGAGGTCGTCGGGACGCTCTCCTACCCGCACGATAGCGAGCGCGGGAACCACGCTGCTATCCTTAAGCGCCGCCACACGCGGACGCACATTAGCTTCGATCGCCTCGATAACGGGCTTGCCCAGCAACAGCTTTGGCATGTCCTCCCTTTCCGGTTACCGGATGCCGTCGTGCGCACTAGGCACACGAAATCTCGTGACGCACATAGTCATAGACTATATCCGCCTGATACGAGAACGATTTAACCAAATCGGCGGCTTCATGTGCAAACGATACGGAAGCCTGCTCATCGTCCATCGCCCGCACGTTCACATACACGTTGAGCGCCGCAGCCTCCAGTGCCCCTTTCGCAAGCGCAGCCGAGGCTCCCACGTCTGAAAGCGCTGTGCGAGAGGCATTGTGCGCCAGATAGTCATCCAGCTCGATGACTTTCGCACAAACGCGCATGATCTGAAGCGGAACCTCACAGGCTTCCACCAGGGCCTGCTGCTCAGCCTCATGACGAACGGCGTAGCGGGCGGGAGTGTCCTTGGGCATCTTCCACGTGCGAGCCAGTGCCGAAAACGCCGCAGCATCGCTTTCCACCAGGCGCAGCAATTCCTCCCGACAGTCCTTAAGACACGCCATGCGCTCTTTTATCTCTTCTTCAACAGAAGCGTATGCGCGCTTGCCAACGGTAAGGTTTCCCACCATGGAACCAAGCGCCGCTGCCAAGGCTCCGGCATACGCACTCGCTCCCCCACCGCCGGGCGTAGGGGCACCCGAAGCCAAGGCTTCGAGGAATCGTTTATCAGGCACGAACGGCCTCCTTTCCTACCCATAAGCTCGCGACTGCTCCTTGTATGTCGTGAGCTTATGATAAGCCCTCGGCGATTCTTTCAGAACAATCCCTTGATCATTGCGTTGTCATCCACATCAATGCTCTCGGCGGAAGGGTGTTTACCCAAACCTGGCATGGTCATGATATCGCCTGTAAACGCCACTACAAAGCCTGCACCTGCCGACACTTTTACATTTCGCACCGTCACGCAAAAGTCGCGAGGCGCGCCTAATCGTTTGGGATCATCCGAGAAGCTGTACTGGGTTTTGGCTATACACACGGGCAAGCCGGCAAATCCTAAGCCCTCGAGCCGGGCGAGCTGTTTTTTTGCAGAAGAGGTAAACGCAACGCCATCGGCACGATAGATACGGCGGGCGATGGCCTCGATCTTTTCGGCCAGGCTCACATCGCCGGAATAGCCGAATTCGAACGTTTGGGCGCTTCGTCCGGCGCAATCGCCTCCTTCACACAGGCGAACCACCTCCTCAGCGAGCGCCGTGCCACCCTGGCCTCCTTTTGCCCACACCTCAGAGCGCACTACGTCTACGCCCAACGCACGGCATTTTTCCTCGACCAGATCGAATTCGGCCTTGGTATCAGTGGAAAATGCATTGATGGCCACCACGCAAGGCAGTTTATACACGTTGATGATGTTATCCACATGCTGCAACAAATTGGGCAGACCCGCCTCAAGTGCTTCTACATTCTCCTCATTCAGCCGTGCTCCTGCCACACCTCCGTGGTTTTTCAATGCGCGCAGCGTGGCTACCACCACCACGGCATCGGGTACGAGTCCGGCAAGACGACACTTGATGTCCAAGAACTTCTCCGCACCCAAATCGGCACCGAACCCTGCCTCGGTCACGCAGTAGTCACCCAGCGCCAAAGCCATACGCGTGGCCATGAGGGAGTTGCACCCATGAGCGATGTTAGCAAAAGGACCGCCGTGCACAAATGCGGGCGTCCCTTCAAGCGTCTGCACCAAATTGGGTTTGAGGGCGTCTTTTAGGAGGGCACACATAGCGCCCTGTGCACGAAGCTGACCGGCTGTGATGGGCATGTCATCATGCGTGTAGCCCACCACAATACGAGACAGACGCTCCTTGAGATCGACAATATCTGTAGCAAGACAGAAGATGGCCATGATCTCAGAGGCAGCCGTGATGTCAAAACCGTCTTCGCGCGGTGTGCCATGGGCCTTGCCGCCTAAACCGCACACAATGGTGCGCAGCTGACGGTCGTTCATGTCAAGACAGCGTTTCCACGTGATTTTGCGCACATCAAAACCAAGGGCATTTCCCTGCTGGATATGGTTGTCCACCATGGCTGCGAGCAAATTGTTCGCTGCGGCTATGGCATGGATGTCCCCGGTGAAGTGCAAGTTTATATCTTCCATGGGGATCACCTGGGCCCGGCCGCCTCCTGTTGCACCGCCCTTGATGCCAAACACAGGACCTAGACTGGGTTCACGCAAGGCCACCACAGCGCTTTTGCCTATCTTGCGCATGGCATCGGCAAGGCCTACGGTGGTGGTGGTCTTACCCTCTCCCGCAGGCGTGGGGTTGATAGCTGTCACCAGGACAAGTTTGCCGGGAGTGTGCGAGCTACCTTTGAGTAAGCCGTAATCCACCTTGGCCTTGTAATTGCCGTAAAGCTCAAGGTATTCCCGGGGGATGCCGACGCGCTTGGCGACGACGGTAACGTGATCGGGGGTCGCGGACTGGGCGATTTCAATGTCCGACAACATTCACACCCTTCCTTTCTGTTGACAAAAGCACTGCGCCCACATAAACGTCCGTCCTCGCCAGAACTGATCACCCCGGCTTCGGCCGACGGGCGTAACAGGCACAGCACACACAAACAACCGCATCAAGCGGACGGAACTTTCCGCCTGCGCTATAGCATGCGCAGCAAAACAAAACAGCCGCATCAGCAAACGAAACAGACGCACATGTGCGAACGTGATACAAAATGAGCACGACGTCAGTGCCATTCTACCTACCCTCTGCAAGAGGCATCCCACTCGCCAGACTTTCTGACAAACGGGTGACAAACGGAGGCAACCCCGGATTGCCGGTCCATAAAGATGTCAAGAAACGGCAACAGGCCGGCGACCGTTTTGCGAAGAAAGGTAACACGCAGACGCACGAGGCGGAGGGCATGATACCATGAGCCGTCAGCCGCATCATGCGCGGCAACGGATCGGGTGCAACCGAAGGATACGCCATGGGTGAAGAAGCAGGCTCAATCCTCCTTGTAGATGACGAACAGTCAATCACTGGCTTTGTGTCGTACAACCTGACGAAAGAAGGGTTTTGCGTGGATGTTGCCGCTAACGGCGAGGATGCTCTCTCGCTGGCCACGCGCAAGAAATACGACCTTTTTGTTTTGGATATCATGCTCCCCGGCATGGACGGCTATGAACTATGCCGCCGCCTTCGCGCCCACACCAATGCTCCCGTGTTGTTCCTTTCCGCCCGTGACACCGAACTCGACAAGGTGGTTGGACTGGAAATTGGCGGTGATGATTATCTGGCCAAGCCCTTCGGCGTACGTGAGCTCATCGCCCGGGTTCGCGCACTGCTGCGCCGCGGCACGCCCGAATCATCCGAATCCACCACGCTCAGCGCTTCCGGCATTACGCTTGATGAAGATCGCCACAGCGCCGTAGGTGCCCAAGGCCCCATCAATCTCACGCCGCGCGAGTTCGAACTGCTTGCCTCCCTCATGAAAGACGCCGGTAAGGTGATTACGCGAGAGGAACTTTTGCGCGAGGCGTGGGGATGGGAATACATCACCGAGACCAAAACCGTTGACACGCATATCAAGCGTCTGCGCGACAAGCTCTCTGCCTCCGGGTTCGACCCCGGCATTATCGAGACGGTGCGCGGATACGGCTACCGCCTCCGCCCGTAGCGCAGACGTAAGGAGCTTATGAACCAAAAAGCGGTATTCGCCCAACCTTTTCTCCCCCGGCAAAAACCAGAGACTCGCAAAAGAGACCGCCGCAACGCAAACTATCGCGTTGCTTGCACGTGCAAAGCGAAAAGATACATCCCGTGAAACGCCTTCAGACATATTTTGCCGTCTTGACGTCCATCTTCGCCGTGGGAGGCGCTGTGGTGGCCGTCGTGGTGGAGGAATTGCTGGATTTGGATAACCCGTTCTTTATCCTGTGGGCATTTCTCACCTGCGCCACCTTCGCATTCATCCTCTCGCTCGTCATCGGCCACTACATGGCCGAGCCGTTGCTCGATTTGCACCGAAGGGCGCGCGCCGTACTCGAGGGCGGTGCCCAGATAGACGTGAAGCCGGAGAATAAGCTGTACGAGGCCGACCTTTTGGCGCAAGATTTCGCCGAGCTGAGCGAACAGACCAAAACCAAGATGACCGATCTCGCCGTGCAGCAGAAGCGCCAAACCCAATTCATAAGCGATGTGGCCCACGAGCTGCGCACCCCTCTCACCGCTATCCGAGGAACGGCTGAAACTCTCACAGATCCCGATATGCCACCCGATCTGCGCGAGCGCTTTTGTCAGATCATCATCAACGAGTCTGAGCGGCTAACGCGTATGACAAACGATCTCCTTACGCTCC
>CAZLKG010000095.1:0-6688 GCA_964560045.1 uncultured Slackia sp. | reverse complement strand
TGTGGTGCTTATGAAGGGCGATCTTTTAGATGTGCCTGCCGCCATACAACTTTCGCGCGCTAGCATGCGTACCATCAAACAGAACCTGTTTTGGGCGCTGTTCTACAATGTCATCTGCATTCCTGTGGCCGCTGGTGCTCTAAGCTGGGCCGGTATCAATCTCAATCCCATGATTGCTGCTGCAGCCATGAGCTTGAGCTCGGTGTGCGTGGTGAGCAATGCGCTGCGCCTGCGCGGATGGAGGCCCCGTTTTGTACATGAGGTAGCGAATACGGGAACGCAGGCTGGCAGTTCCATGGTTTTTGACGAAACTGCGCAAGAGTGCAGAGAACGTTCGTTCGTCAACCCGACGGATGTCGAGCAGGAGGCAGGTGAATCTGTCGGAAAGGAAGCGATTATGGAAAAGACTCTGCATGTGGAGGGCATGATGTGCCAAAACTGTGTCAAGCACGTGACCAAGGCGCTGGAAGGAGTACCCGGTGTGACCAAGGCCGACGTGGATCTTGACGGCAAGAGAGCCGTTGTTATGCTCTCGAAAGACGTATCCGACGAAGATCTTGTGGCCGCCGTTGTGGAAGAGGGCTATGAAGCGACGATGACGAAGCCTGGCCAGTGAAAGAATCCAACCGCTTGGGCTATACTTTTTGAAAAAGGATGTAGGGGGCAGGACGTATGTACACATACAAAACGCAGGGCACATGTTCTCGTGCCATTAACTTCGATATCAGAGACGGCATTGTGCATGATGTGAACTTCGTGGGAGGTTGTGGTGGCAATCTCAGAGGCATCGGCAAACTGGTGGAAGGCATGCCCGCAGACCAGGTGATTTCCATCCTTGAAGGAACTCCGTGCGGACCCAAGCCCACGAGTTGTCCTGATCAGCTTGCACAGGCTCTCAAGGCCGCAAAAGCAAAGCAGGAAAAATCCGGCGATTAAGCCTTCGGAGTGCCCCGAATTCTTACTGCGATTTTCTTGGATCTTTCGAAAAAGGGCGGGTGTCAGGGTCGTTGCGACGTCCGAGGATCGTGGCCGCGCCACTTCTGGGCTTGTTCACAAAATCGGCAATACCGCTTCTCTGTGTGTTTTCCGTCTGTGGAGATATTCAAAACACCTCTTTTCCTCCGCACAATCACATACCCAGGAAAGCGTTCGGACTTTTGTTCGTCGGCTCACTAGGCACGGATTTTGCTAAAGAGCCTTGTCGATGGGGTATGCAGATCCGCCTGTGAGCCGTTGTGCATGGGTCGATTTCGCCTATGTACGTGCTGCCTTGTGGGCGCTACTGTGCCGTGACGGATGAAATACGGACGATCGAGGGGAGGGTGAGGCATGGCATGGGAAGTCCATGAGATCCATGCGAGACGCTATCCTGATGAGGGATGGACTATAGAACAATGTAAGGCCGAAGACGACGCATGGAGGGCGGCCGATCCCCAGGGGTATCCTGCATCTGACGGTTGGCCTATCTGGAGTTTTCGACACAGTCGTCCGACCGACGGTTCGGGTCCGGGCACCTTGCCCGACGGTCCCATCATGGATTTTCATTGTCACTGCTGGGACGACTCTTTTGCGCCACGCGTGCGCGACCACTTTGAGCGTTCATTCGAGCTTACGGTGTTTGATTCCGGCACGCTTGATGGTCTGCTCGAACGTCGTGAGCGGCTTGGAGTCACGCATTCTGTGGTGCTGCCTGTACCCACCAAAGAGCATCAAGTTCCGCTGTTCAACAAATGGCTCGAAGGCCACCTGTGCGACGATGGCATCATTCCGTTTGCGGGCGTGTATCCGTGGATGGATGACCCCGTGGGCGAGATTCGCCGTTGTGCCGAGCTAGGGTTCAAGGGAATTAAGCTGCATCCGGTGAACCAGCGGTTTCGCATGGCTGATCCGCGAATGTTTCCCATCTACCGTGCGGCCATTGAGGAAGGATTGGTGATATTGTTCCATACCGGGGCAAGCATAGATTGCCCTGGTGTTGGACCTGATTGGGATTGTTCGATACCTGAGATAGAGCGTTTCTTTGAGAAGTTTACCTACGAACGAACGGTGCTTGCGCATCTTGGCGGATCGGCGGATTTTCGTACCTATCCGACTCCGAATCCCGAATGGCCCGGCTACCTTGATACTGCGTTTGAGCTTGGGCATCACCCCGATGAGCGAATCCTAGAAATCATTCGTTCGTTCGGAGCGCACCGCATCCTGTTTGGCACCGATTCTCCTTGGGAGGACACGGAAGACTTTCTTACGCGCATCGCTCACATCGGTCTTTCCGAAGATGAGCAGCGTGCAATCCTCTATGACAACGGTGCTCGACTCCTCAATTTGCCGCCGCGCGAAGAGTGGAAAGGTGTTGGCAGTAGGATGGTGCCTAGACGTCCATGAGCACACAACACCTCGTCGCCCAGTGCCCACGAGTCCGAACAGTCCAGAGCGTGTAGCCTGCTATCAGAAGGCGGTTGGTAGACGCTGGGGATTTTGTTTAGCCGGCGTGTAGTCCATGCCGTCGAAGTAATCGCGAAACTCCACGTGGTGTCGGCTTTTGGGACACATGAACCGATGCGCGGCAAGGAAATACCCATCGGTCATTGAGGCGAGGTAGTCTACGATAATCTGATGCGGCTCTTCTTTGCGGTATGGCCGTCTGTCTTCATAGATGCGGCGCTGTTGCTCAATATGCTCGATATGGTGCTTGAACAGAGGTGAGCTTTCATTGCCTGCACGCAGATCGGTAATAAGCTGCGCGTAGAGCTCTTCAAACATGGGGCGAATCTCTTCCTCGTAGACATTGCCCTGATCACCGGCTAGATAGATGCGCTCGTAATTCTCGGCCTTAGCGGTTTTGAGGTGATTAAACGCTCTTTCGCTCATCCGGATGCTGCCGCGCATGTAGCTGTTTTCCACGATGTCCACCGTGAGATTGTTGATGATCTCGGCGTTTCGCACGCCTGCCACACCTTCGGTAAAGCCACGATCGTCACCAATGGCTCCGGTATTTATGGCATCTTGGCGGTCTTTGCCCACATAGGCAATCATGTCGGAGATGCGCACTACGCAGCCCTCAAGTGTAGATGGGCGCAGATGCCCGATGGCGCTCTCATCTGCATAACACGTCTCTACCTGGTCGTCGAAAGAGGCAAAATCGTGTACGTCTCCTGTACGAAACACCATTTGACTGCTTTCTCCATTGTGGCACAGGATTCCGTCGAGCGTTTGCAGACTCACGTTGCGCGCGTACAGACTGTCCATGATGCGGACGCTGTGTACGTTGTGGTTGAAGTAGCGTCCGGTGTTGGCATGATAGAGATCATTTAGGATGTGCTCTCCGGCGTGACCGAAGGGCGCATGTCCCAGATCATGTCCCAGCGCGATAGCTTCGGTGAGGTCGAGATTCAGGCGCAAAAGACGCGCGATGCTGCGGGCTGTTCGCGCCACCAGCTGCACGTGCAGACCGCGGCGGCTGATGTCGTCGTTGCGCACGAAGCTAAATACCTGGGTTTTTCCGGCGTAGCGGTTGTAGGGCGGTACGTTCAGGATTTTATCGATGTCGCGCTGGAACGGCGGGCGATGGATGCGCTCCGACATATCGCGCTCAGAATTGCGCCGCACTACGGCATCGTCGGGCGTGGCGTAGGGGTTTTTTTTGCCGGATGCACTGTCGGCCTGCCCCTGGTCTGAGAAGTCGGGACTGAAGTTGTTGTAAGCCATGATCGGTTCCTGACGTGCTGCGATAGGGTCTTTTGAGGCAAGTATACGCCAAAGAGCGACAACTTTTCTTCTGGGTTCCAAGCGGCTTTGTGTGTGTCCGGGATCTGCTAGAATTCCGGGGCGCTCGCAAGTCCCGTCGAGCCACTATGGACGCCGGGCGCTTGGGGGCACTCATGCAAAACCTTTACCGATAAGGCAAACGGTATACCGACAGGACACTGATGTACTGATGTTCGACCAGGCAAAAATCCAGCAGGCCATCCGCCTTCTCATCGAGGCGATTGGCGAAGATCCTGCCCGTGAGGGGCTTGTTGAAACACCCGCTCGAGTGGCGAGCATGTACGAAGAGATTTGTGGGGGCCTTAATCAAGAGGCCGCCGAACATTTGTCCACAACGTTCGAAGCGGTGGAAAGTGGCATGGTGGCGGAGTGCGACATCCCGTTCTACTCCATGTGCGAGCACCATCTTTTGCCGTTTTTCGGCAGGGCGCATATCGCCTATCTTCCCAATGGGCGCGTTGCGGGTCTCTCCAAACTTGCGCGTACGGTGGAGGTATATGCGCGTCGCTTACAGCTCCAGGAGCGCATCACGGTTCAGGTGGCAGATGCGCTCATGGAACATCTGGGCGCTAAGGGAGCCATTGTGATGATAGAAGCCGAGCATATGTGTATGTCCATGCGCGGGGTTTGTAAGCCAAAAACGCAGACGGTTACGCTGGCCAAGCGCGGCGTTTTCGAAAATGACCCCTCGCTCGTCGATGAGTTCTTTCGCATGGTGGGACGGGGGTGCTAGGAGATTTTGGTGTTTCTGAGAGAGGAGGCAGCGCGTGGATAAAAAGAAGCAAGCCTTCGAGGAAGTTGGCGAGGCAGGCGGGCTTTGCGACGATCCCATCACGTCTGAGTGCCCTGATGGCGAAGTTTCTGACTCTTTTGGGAATGTCGCGTTTGTGCACGCCGAGGTCATGGATTTTTCCCTCAAGCGGGTCTCTGACGTTGTTTCTTCATCCGCCGCGAAGGGACCTGCAGCACCTGCCGCCATGCCCGAAGTTGAGTCCGTGTGCTCGCATCCACTGTTTCGGGAATGCTATGCGCGGATTGAAGAGTCCGAGAAGAACAGAGAATTTTGTCGCCACCAGATGCCTCATCTTCTTGATGTGGCGCGCATTGCCTACATCCTTGTATTGGAACGAGGCTTGCCCTTTCGCAAGGAGGTTGTCTATGCCGCCGCGTTGCTGCACGACATAGGCAAGGCGGCTCAATATGAGGACGGCGAGCCGCATGAGGTTGCGGGAGCGCGCATAGCGCGGAAAATCCTTCTTGACGTGGAGGGGTTCGATGCGCGCGAGAAGACTATGATCGTGGCGGCTGTGGCCCAGCATAGATACTGGTCGGATGACTCCACACCGCTGGGAAGGTTGCTGTATGAGGCTGACAAGACATCGCGTATCTGTTTTGTCTGTGATGCTCAGGATGAATGCGACTGGCCCGACGGACGAAGAGGCGTAGGTGTGTCCGTGTAGAGGGAGGCGGCTCTTGTCGTCTTGCCGTCGTGTGCTTCGGTCATGTGATTGCGCCGCCTAAGGAGAGGGCTTCGATGGACAGAATCAGGATCGTTGATCTGGAAGTATTTGCCAACCACGGGGTCTTCCCTGAAGAGAGGAAACTGGGACAGAAATTCCTGGTGAGCTGCGTATTGCATATCGACCTGCAGCGGGCCTGCGCAAGTGATCGCTTGAGCGATTCCATCGATTACGGTGCCGTGTGTCGCCTGATTGAAAGAACGATGCGCGAGAATACCTTCGATCTTATTGAACGGGCTGCCGAGGAGGTGGCACAGGTCGTTCTGGTGACCTATCCCGCTGTGAAACGAATCGATCTTGAGCTCAAAAAACCCTGGGCACCCATAGGCATTTCTTTGGGCTGTGCCTCGATAGAAATCTCGCGCGAGCAGTAGGGACTCTAGCTCGCACTCGGGTCAACTCTCCCCTGCGAAGAATCCGAACGATCCGAAACGCCGGATACCAGGTCTTGGATGCGGGCGAAGTGTCTGCATCCGATCTCATCGCCAAGCATTCGTCCCAGCCTTTGTTGTTCTTCGACGGAGGAGGTTCGTGAAAAAAGGCGATCTATCTGTGCGAGGACATCGAATAACTTCTCGGCCTCTTTTTCCTCCAAAACCCTCTCGCTCATGGGCGCTCCTTTCTGGGGTTGTGTGCCACCTGCTCGGCGCTCGCCACTTTGTCGCCCGTCTCGCCTGGTTGTGGCGGGTAGTTGTCCTTCGGCGCAGGGTCGGGTGTCACCTCTTCACCAGACGTGGTTTATTTTTTCGGATCCTTAAAAGTACACTGATAGTTCCTGCACTAGTGTACATCAGAATCTAGCCTCGCTTTGTTATGGAGGTAAGGAAGCAATTCGGCATACGGCTGAGACAACTAAGACTTGGAACACATCTGACCCAGAAGAAGCTGGGTCTTATGGTCGGCATGAGTCCCAGATACGTATCCGATCTCGAAAACGGTCGAAGAAATCCCACGCTCACATGTATTGCAAAGCTCGCAAAAGGCTTGGGTGTAAGCCTCTCTGAGCTTTTGGACGGCGTTGATTCGTATGAGTGAGTGAACCCATGTGGGATGGAACAAGACTGTCGACACCGATGATCGTTAGGGAGAGGCCGGTTCGCGAAGTCAAGGACAGGTAGGGCGAATGCCCGAAAGGGAGCATGATACTGCGCACTCAGTGTTCGTTTCTTTGCTCGGTCGGAGTTGGGCTACCTTGGCTGTCTAGTCGCGGAATCGCTACCTAAATAAAGTCCTATAAGGGCTGGTCGAGAAAGGAATTTCTCCAAAGAATCAAGCTGGGTTGCTGCGGAATAGCGGCGGAACTGAGGTTAATATTGCAGTGAGTATGGAAGGTTAGGCAATCGAGGCGTCATCTTGGACATGTGCGCGCAAGGTGCTGGATGGGTAACGAAAGGTGCCGTCAT
>CAZLKG010000094.1:0-6747 GCA_964560045.1 uncultured Slackia sp. | reverse complement strand
CAGCTGGATAGAGGGACTGACTACGAATCAGTACGCCGGGGGTTCGAATCCCTCACGGCGCACCATTTTAGGAAATACAGCTGTGGCGCCTGAGGCGCCTTTTTGTTGCCAAAAGAAAGGACAGATTTGAAGGTTCGAAAACACATCGACGGTTAACGGCCTTCGCTTCGGGCTTATCGCTGCGACGCTGGGCCGTTGCGCGCGAAAGGAAGCCCATGTTCTATCTCTCCAGCATGCTGGGTCGACCCGTGCTTGATTCGACCGGCGAAAAACTCGGAGTTGTCTCCGATCTCGCTATATCTACCGGCGAGATGTTTCCTCGTATTACCTCGCTCGCCTTTAGGGGTCCTGGTCGTACGCCGTTTATGATCAGCTGGCGCAAGTATGTTGCCGATTTCACTGAAGATGAGGTGACACTCAACACCGAGTCTTACAACATTCGCTTCAGCTACCTTCAACCCACCGAAATTCTCCTTGCGCGCGATCTGCTTGATCGTCAAATTGTTGACACGCAGGGAATAAAGATCGTGCGCGTGAATGATCTCAAGCTCTCTCCCTCGGGCACACAGCTGCGCCTGCTTGGTGCCGAAGTGGGCATTCGAGGCATCTTACGCCAGCTTCATCCGTTGTTTGAGCGTGTAGTAGTGGCTCTAGCAGCGTTTTTACACAAGGACGTGGACGAAAAGATCATCGCCTGGAACTATATGGACCTGCTTGATCGCGATCTGTCTGAGGTAAAACTTTCGGTCACACACAAACGCTTAGACGAACTGCATCCCGCCGATGTTGCTGACATTCTCGAACAGCTCGATCCTAAGCAGCGCGCTGAGGTGTTCAAGCACCTGGACGAGGCTCGCAGTGCTGAGGTTATCGCCGAGCTGGAAGACGATGTGCAAGCTGAAACCCTCGACGACATGGATGATGCCAGCGTATCCAGCGTGTTGGGTCAAATGGATCCCGACGATGCAGCTGACATTATTCGCGATCTCTCCTACGAAAAGGCCGAGACCCTACTGCGCCTGATGGGTGTTGAGGACGCAGCCGAGATTCGGAGTCTTTTGGGCTATCGTGAAAACACGGCTGGTGGCATGATGACCACCCAGTACGTGGCCATGAGTGAAACGTCTACCGTGCGTGAGACCGTGGAAGTACTGCGCGGTCTTGAAGAGGACTTTCCTACCGTACATTTTGTCTATGTGTTGGCGGAAGATACCGAAAAACTCGTAGGGGTACTTTCCATGCGCACCCTAGTCTTGGCTCATCGCGACCAACGACTCCGGGAAATTATGTATACCGAAGTGATCACCCTTTCTCCCGAGGATCCTGAAGATGAGGTGGCTGACGACATATCCAAATACGACATGGTGGCTCTGCCTGTTGTGGATGAGTCTGGTCGCATGCTTGGTTTGGTTACGGTGGATGATGCTCTCGATGTTATTGAGGAGGGAACCGAAGGCGAAAAAACAACTGGGCAGTGGATTAGGGTGCTCATGGCCGTGTTGGGTGGCCTGGCGTTCCTCGCAGTCTATACCGCAGTGGTTTTGCGTATCGTGGGGGTATCATGAGGGAAAAGCGTGCGAATTCCTCAAACAACCAGTCGATACCAGCAGAACACAGAAGTGATCGCGGAAGTGATTGTAAAGCGCGCAACCCCATACAACAAAAATCCGAAGCAAGAAGAGTTGAGCATTTGAGCAGCCATCGGATCGAGGATGGGGGCGAGTCGGGTGCTGCACCAGAGGGTTTATCCAAGGCTCACGCCGTTCAGACACCCGCGAAAAAACACTCCCGCATATGGATTGTTTTAGCTGCGATGGGTCCTGGCGCAATCAGCGCCATGGCGGGCAACGATGCCGGAGGTATCTCGACGTATTCAACGGCGGGTGCCAGCTACGGCTATGCAACGCTATGGGCCATTCCCGTGATGTGCGTGCTTCTGATGGTGGTGCAGATGACAGCTGCTCGTATGGGCGCCACCACCGGCAAGGGTTTTGCAGCGCTGATACGAGAGCGCTTCGGGATACGGCTCACCGCGTTTGCTATGGGTGCCCTTCTGGTGGGCAACGTTGCCACCACGTTTTCGGAATTTGCCGGAATTGCCAGCGGCATGGAGATATTCCACGTTCCCATCTGGGTGAGCGTGCCGTCGGCAGCGGTTGTGGTGTGGCTTTTGGTAGTGAAGGGGAGCTACAAAAGCGTAGAAAAAATTTTCCTTTCGGTGTCTCTTGTGTTCGTTACCTACGTAGTGGCAGCATTTTTGGTGGAACCCGATTGGAATCAGGTGGTGTATGAGACCGTGGTTCCACATATGTCTTCCGATCCTGGGTTCATATCGCTGGTCATAGCTATGGTAGGAACCACTATTGCGCCTTGGATGATCTTCTTTACGCAGAGCAACGTAGTGGACAAAGGTGTGACCAATGATCCCGAAGAGATGATGTTGCAGAAGGTGGATGTATGTACAGGCACCATCGTGGCGTGCCTAGTAGCGTGGTTTATCATCGTGTGTACGGGTTCGGTTCTCTATTCTCAGGGCATTTCTGTAGATTCTGCTGCAAGCGCTGCAAGTGCCCTGGCTCCCTTTGCAGGAGACTACGCCCAAGTACTCTTTGCGGCGGGTCTTACGGCAGCGAGTTTTTTGGCTGCGTGCGTGCTGCCGCTTACCACGTCGTTCGTGATTTGCGAGGCGTTTGGGTGGGAGGCTGGCATGGATTTTTCCTGGAAAGAGGCTCCCTTGTTCAAGGGAATCTTCACGGGCGTCATCGTGATAGCTGCTGTGGTAGTGCTTGTTCCAGGAATCAATCTAATGGGAGTGATGCTTGCCGCACAGTTCATCAACGGAGTGATTCTTCCCATTCTGCTGGCGTTCATGGCTCTGATAGCGGCGGACAAACGCATTATGGGCAAACGAAGAAGTGGGATTTTCGGAAAGGCAGTTATCTGGCTGACCGTTGGGGTTGTAGCCGTGCTTACGGTAGCGCTTCTGGTGATGCAGGTTTTAGGGTATTGAGGGTTTGTCCTTGTTAGATGTCCTTATTAGATCTCGAAAAATGTCACCAAGTCGATGAGTTCTTGTTTGGAGTGGACACCGGTTTTAGAAAAAACGCTCTTGACATGCGTTCGCACGGTGTTCTTTGAGAGCACAAGTTTCTCGGCTATAAAGATTACGTCTCGACCATGAGCCAAAAGCGACATCACCTCGGCTTCTCGAGGGGTGAGGGTATAGTGTCGGGAAACTGCAGTGCAACGCTGCTCGAAGGTAGGTTCAGCTATAGGATCAGAGCCTGATTGAGAGACGCTGCTTGAAGCCGGGCTGTGTGCCTGGTTTGGCAAAAATTGCGGCATCTGTTCAGATTTTTCATCCTGGTCGGATTGTTCCCTTCTCCCTCTCCTTATCATCCGCTTGCCAAAGGTGAGCGTCATAGACAGTGTATAAATCGCTACCAAAGCGACGGCGAATAACCAAAGCGTGTCATTACCCGCCAGGCCGCCAAGGGAAAACGCCAACAAGGTGCCGCTTATGAGGAACAAATACACCACTCCGGCGAAAACGCCGTACACCAATACAGGCTGAATAGCGTAGGTACGAGCCGTTCGCGCACAGGCCACTACCATGAGTGATGAGGTGATGGAAAACACCACGAACGCGAACGCCACAAAGCCGCCACGAGCTGCCCCTGAAAGGAAAGGGAGCAGTAAAAAAGAAGTTGCTACCAGTGGAAATATGAGTAGCTGCAACTTGGAGAGCAGCGTGCGTCTATAGATGTCGCGCCAAAATACCAAAAGCACAACAGCGGCTATGAGTAAACCTATCATGCCGGCATTGTTCGCGCTGACAAGGGAATCTTTATAGAGGAGTGTGTCTGAGCGAATAATTCCGATAAGAAGTGCTGAAAACGAAACGCACAGAAGAGGTCGCCACAAGTCAATCGTCGCCTGCGCGAGCCGACCCGGATTATTACTTGGTACGGATTGGAACATAGGATGAGGGCGAGACGTTCGACCGCCCTTGTGCACGATCGCATATGCGATCGTAACGATGGGCAGACACACGAACAACACCAACCACACAGCGACATCATGCGGAAGGGGTAGGAGCAGTAGGTACAGCACAGCGGAAACTGCTGCGGCAGCAAATACGGCGAAACCGCAGTCAAACACGTGCAATGCGCTTACCATCTCCTGCAATGCGCAGAAAAATAGTGCGCTGGCGAATCCTAAAAGCCCACCAATTATCGCCCCTAACAGGATACTGTCTGTGCCCGTGTGGATTTGGGTAGCCAACAGGCCTCCGGCTACAATCACCAACGCAAGTGGAACAAGAGGGTGTCTCCACGCACGCATTGCAGGTCTCGCGTATGTGATGCCTGCAACAGCAGAAAAACCAAGGACAAAGGTGAACCCACAGGAGAAATACCCGACAGCCCGGTATGTTGTCCCGAACAGTGCGGGCAGGACACCAAGATAGCCACCCCACAGAAGTACCGAGGTGCACATTAAAAAAGCGCCGTAAACAACAGCAACTTCCGCGACATGCCGCAATTGAGCTATGAGCCTGTCGTTGTTGCTCGTCACGCCTTCCCTCCCCAGAAACAGTTTGCGCGTGTTAGCCGGTATACCAGCGAAACGAAGCTGCAAACGTCTCTTTCATTTGAAATGATAGCAGACGCAAACGATGGCCTGTGCGCTCTGCTCCGGTTTATAAGCCTGAATGCTCCTGGATCTTCCCTAGATGAAATTCCTAGATGAAATCTCACCCACCCTAGGTGAAGCACCCACGTTTGCATTGAGCTGCAATGTTAGCGGCCTGCAGAAGGGATGTGGGCCGGCGATGTGGAGGTTCTAATCAAGGTTATAACATCGCCAAAAAGTCCGGCCTGTGTGAGACGGTTGCGTTTCGGTATGCCGGGTAAATACCCAAGGAGGGAATCATGAAAAAATCAATCGATCGTCGCCAGTTTCTCAAAGGAGCCGTCATCGCGGGATCCGGTGTTGCTGCGGCAGGAGGCCTTGCAGCATGCTCACCCGAGCAAGGAGGATCGTCTTCTGACAGCGATACTGCAGCGTCTGGCGACAATATCAACGCTGCATCGCAAAAATGGAGCTTTGAGATTCCGCCCGATCCCATCTCCGATGATCAAATTTCTGAAAACATCGAATCAGATGTGATTATTGTGGGTTGCGGTATGTCAGGCATGTGCGCCGCTGCATCTTGTGCTGAAAATGGTTTGCAAGTCACGCTGATCGCAGCCTCCGATGGCCCTGTGTCGCGTGGAGGTTCCAACAACGGCGTATATTCCACCGTCATGGAGGAGATGGGCTTGCCGCGCATGGATCCCACGTGGTTCTATCGCATGCAGTATGCGGCCAATGGTGGCAATTTCAAGCCTGAGCTGTGGTACAAGTTCTATAACAATTCTGAGGAAGCCATCAACTGGATCATCCAGATTGCAGCTAATGCAGGCATCAAAACCACCATCGAGAGCGGGCCGGTGTATGAAGAGGGGGACCCCATGTATACCCCTGCCGCTGCACACGCGTTTTATGTGGATGATTCTGAGCTGCAAGGATCGATTGGGAACGGCGAGGGTTATATCGCCGAGGAGATGGCTCGCTACATCCAGGAAGACTTAGGTGTTGACGTACGCTTTGGTGTTCATGCGGAGATGTTGGTGCGTGGCGGCACCCCTAACGGAACTGAGGGTCGCGTGGATGCTGTGATTGCTACAGATTCCGATGGCAACTATATCAAGTTTACGGGTAGCAAGGCGGTCATCCTTGGTACAGGCGATTATTCCCACAATGAAGAGATGATGGCTCGTTATTGTCCTGAGGCGCTCGAGTTATGCGATTTCAGCACAGATATTGACTACAACATCGGTATCAGTATGGGTGGTCTTATGCCCGGAGAAGGTCAGCAGATGGAGTTGTGGGTGGGTGCCGCGTGGCAGAAGGCTCCCAACAACATTATGCTTGGACGCCCCAACCTGCCCGGTGATCAGCCCTATACTGCACACACTGGCCTTATGGTTGACGAAGATGGTAGGCGTTTTATGAACGAAGACGTCTTGGGAGGTTTGGCGTGCGCCACCATTATGCATCTTCCTAACAAGACTGCCTATTCCATCTGGGGTCAGAATCGCGCCGAGGAAGGTGGCCCGTGGGGTGCCATCAACTATGCGCAAGGCGAGTACTTTACCACCGAAGAAGTCATCGAGCGCTGGGACAACGACACCGACGGTTTTGGTATCGTGAAGAGTGACACTTTGGAAGAACTCATTGAGTTACTGGGCTTGCCTGCTGAAACCATCGACACCATAAACCGCTACAACGAGATGTGCGAGGCGGGCGAGGATACTGACTTCTACAAGTCTGCTGACAAGCTCATTAGTATCGGAGAGGACGACGGTCCGTTCTATGGCGCGCCGTTTACGCCGGGACTGCTGACATCTTTGGGTGGCTGCCGCTCTGATGTGCACCTGCGTGTGCTTGACGAAAACGACGAACCTATTGAAGGGCTATATCATGTGGGATGCATGATAGGCGATTTCTATTCGGCAACCTACACGTATGCCATGGAGGGAATGAACTACGGAGCTTGCTGTATAACGCTACCATACTGCTTAGGTAAAGAGCTTGCATCGGGTGAACTCGACTGACGTTCCGAACGCGCGAGATACGCGCGAGATAATCAGTTTCCCTGATCGATCTCTAGGTCGAGGGGGAGTGAGGGTCTTAGCCATTCTC
>CAZLKG010000093.1:0-6788 GCA_964560045.1 uncultured Slackia sp. | reverse complement strand
TTACCGCGCACGATGCTGTCGTCGATCACCACCAAGCGCTTACCGCGCAACACACTAGGAAGCGGATTGAGCTTGATGCGAATACCCATCTGACGCATTCGCTGCGTAGGTTGGATGAATGTGCGACCCACATAGCGGTTCTTCACGATGCCATCCGTGAAATCGATACCGCTCGCCTCGGCGTAGCCAAGTGCTCCGGGGACGCCGGAATCAGGCACGCCCAGCACCAGATCGGCATCCACCGAAGCCTCGCGCGCCAAAATACGCCCCATAGCGCGGCGAGCCTGATACACGCTCTGGCCGTCTATCACTGAATCGGGACGGGCGAAATACACGTATTCAAAAATACAGCCGCGCGGCTCACGGGGCTGAACCGCCTGCAACGTGGAAATACCCGTCTCGTTAATACGGACAATCTCGCCTGGATTCACGTCGCGCACGAACCTGGCCCCCACAATATCAAGTCCGCAGGTCTCAGAAGACACCACCCAGCCGCGCCCGTCAGGCAATTTTCCTAGACACAGCGGGCGAATGCCGTGCGGATCACGAAAGGCATACAGTGCCGTAGGGCTTGCAAGCACCATGGCATAGGCGCCCTTGATGGTCTCCATAGCGGTTTGGATCCCATCGGTCAGATGATGCGTCTCACGCGTCACGTAACCGATGACCTGACAGGCCACCTCACTGTCAGTGTTGGAGCGAAATTGGACGCCCTTGGCGGTCAGATCGGCTCGAATGCTGTTGGTGTTCACAAGCGTTCCGTTGTGGGCGAGTGCGATAAGTACCTCATCAATAGCCGATATATGGGGCTGAGCGCTCATCCACGAAGCACCGCCACTTGTGGCATAACGGCAATGACCCACGGCGACACAGCCTTTAAGGGCTGTCAGGGTGCTTTCGTTGAAAACTTGGGTGACAAGTCCCAGATCCTTGGTGACGGTGACGGTTTCGCCATCACCCACCGCAATACCGGCGCTCTCTTGTCCGCGGTGCTGCAAAGCCTGCAGGCCGAAACAGGTCAGACGCGCCACATCATCGGTTGAAGAATACACTCCAAAGACGGCGCAGGCTTCCTCCGGTCTGTCCGGCACTTCATCCGGAAAAACAGACGTTGCCACGGCTCCCCTTTCCTTCTCGCATATCTGCGGGCTTCCTATGTTCCTCCATGTCTGCAGACTGCAGTGCTTCCACGCCTGTCAATGCGAGCCCAAGGCGCGCCATACATCCACAGGTGTCGGTGCGTCTACGGATACCAATATATCCGCAAACGTCAATGCGTCCGCAAGCGCACGCCAACCCCTCTCAAGCGATCCGATCGATTTAGGCATCCTCGTCTTCAACCACTTCGTCGGATTGAGATGCTTGATCCTCAGAGTCGTCGGCGGAAACATCGTCCGCATCATCGGCAGAGGCATCATTAGAGTCGTCGGCGGAGGTCTCAGCATTGACGGGAACGGCACTTTCCATTACGCCTGCAAACAGCACGGCTCGTGTAGTGGCACTGCTGTTGCCACAGGTAATAAGCGCAAAGACCTTTGAAATGGATGCCAGATCGATATCATCAGCCTTAGCCGAAGCGGCATCTATGCGCTCCTGCAAATAGTTTGCCATCGTAGCTGAATCTAAGAAATTGGGTTGGATGATGGAGGTCTCGGTGTTGGCAACGATATCGAGCGCGATTGTCGAACAGCGGTAATTGCAGGTGGGGGTGAGAATATACAGCGTGCGCGTTTCGTCAAACACATCTTGATCCTGTAGTTTGACAAGACTTCCAAACATCGTGCCATTGTTCAGTCTGTGTCCGTATAGGTAATTGCAAGCGTCGGAAAAATCGTCACTATTCACGGCAGAGAGAAAGATAGCACCTAGACTCGCTAATCCTTGGTAATTCCCGGTAAAGTCAGTATAAAGATACTCCTCATCGTCTTCACCCTGAACGACAGGGTAGTCGATGGGAGTGCCTGGCATGTAAATCCACGCCACAGTATCGGGATTTTGGGCGAAAAGCGCATCCCAATCGACCGTTATTTCGGCAAGCGCGTTGGCTTCGGTGGCAACATTGGCGCTTCTCGCAACCTCATCATACAGACGGGTGCCACTGTAATAGCTCCAGGCGATCATCCCCAGCACAACAAGGCATACCAACAACACAAGCACGGAGAGCACTAAGACAACACTCCACAGGCGGCGTTTGCGACGGGTGCGCGAGAAATTCATGTTTTGCCCGTAATGGGCACGCGAATAGGTCTGGAATTCCTGCGAAGGCCCACCCTTCTTGCCCCGACTGCCGGCAGCAACGAACGAACCGGGCACCGCAGAGCGCGAAGTATCCATTGTGGCAGGGCGAAATGAGGTGGCCTCACCATACGAAACCTGTTGGTGATGACCCCGCATACGCGTCTGGGCATCCCCACCTGAAAACTCTACCGATCCTTTGGCGGCAGAGCGGGCGGCAAAAGACCGAACGTCGCCGAAAGATGACGAAGCCTGCGCAGTATGCGCGCCTGATTCAGATCGCCCGGATAAAGGGCGCGCGGCATGTGCTCCACCACCGCGCACGCCCGATGACCTCGCGCGAGAGCGGCGAGCATGGCCGTCATAGTTGCTTTGTCCGTCAAATGAGTCGCTCATATATCCATGATAAAGAACAGTCAGAAGGGAGAACCCCCGTGAAGGCAAGGCATCCCGCCTGAATACATCACTTTGCCAAACCTTGCTTCGCGAACGTCAATAGGAAAGACAGAAAACAGATGCCTCACTTCTTTTTCATCTCATCGATAAAACCTTTAGCTATGAACGCGATGATGATAATCACAATGATCGCAGATATGATCCAGATAGCCTCCATGGGCATAAAGCTCATGACTCCTCCTTGCAATGCATTCCTATATGTGCCTCGCACAGATGCCTCACGGAGCACCCGTGCTCCTCGAACGACGAAACACTCGTTGCTGATAGCATGATACCCCAGCAGAGGCAGTCGCGCATGGCCGTTTCTGAACTGTTTTTGCCAAAAAAACGAGTGTTCGACGAAAGGAAGCAAAACTAAGGCAAATTCCTTTTCGCCTCGTGCCTCCCCAATGCTGCCCTAATACCAGCGCGCCTCTCCAATGCCTTCAATGCCTCCCCACGCCTCGCGCCTCATCAACACCGTTATGAGGCTCAAAGCCGTCGTTGCCGCCATGAGGCTCAACGCCATCGTGCACCTCAACGCTGGCGCAGGCGTCTCTCTAGAGCCTCATTGATGGTTTTGAGAGCCTTGACGCGCGCATAGTACTTGTCGGTGGATTCGAGGATGATCCACGGCGCATACACGGTGGATGTAAGGCGAAACATGTCGTTTACAGCTGCGGCGTATTGCGGTGCCTTATCGCGGTTGCGCCAGTCCTCCGGTGTAATCTTCCATTGCTTGTCGGGATTGCTTTCCCGTTCGTTGAAGCGACGCAGCTGTTCGTCGCGCTCAACCGCCACCCAAAACTTAATCAACAGGGCACCCCAGGCTTCAAGCTCGGCTTCAAACTCATTGATTTCCTCATAGGCGCGTCCCCACTCTTCAGGACTGGCAAAACCCTCCACGCGCTCCACCAAAATGCGTCCATACCAGCTTCGGTCATAAATCCCCACATGACCGGCGCGCGGCAGGCGCGTCCAATACCGCCACAAATGCGGGTGCATCAGCTCAGGCTTGGTGGGAGCGGGACTGGGAAAAATGGTGTAGGCACGCGCATCAATGGCCTGAGCCACGCGCTTAATGCTGCCGCCCTTGCCAGCTGCATCATCACCTTCGTAGACCACCATGAGCGGCACGCGAGCCAGATACATCTCAAGCTCCAGCTCGCCTAGGCGCTTCTGCTCCTTTTTTAGGGCTTTTCGGTACTCTTCGTATTCAAGCGAGAGAGTGTGGTCAACGTCTTCTAGACGGGGCGGGCGCGCCACCATGGTGAAGCGCGAATGGCGTGGCGCAAGCGCAGCCTGGTACTGTGCCTGCTTGTGGGCTTCTTCCATCACACGCGCAGTCTCTTCGTCGGAACGCTGGCGAGGGTCAGTAGCAGACAGAAGCCCAGCGCTATTCTGCTGGGCTTTAAGGGCAGCGGCACAGGCGGCAGGATCAGACCCTTTGCTCAGCGCCCGCTCGATGGCGGAAACGATGGTACGGGCTATGACCAGATTGGCCGTACGCTTGTCCTCACCGTTAATGAGCGTCCAATGGGCGAAATCGTAGTCGGTGGAACGAAGCAGCTGGTCGTAGCGCGCGTACGTAGCCTCGTAGTCCTTTGTGTGCCTGATGTCACGCTCGGTCACGCGCCAGCTGGTGGCAGGATTGCTTTGCAATTCACGCAGACGTTTTTCCTGAGCCTCTTTGGATACGTGCACGAAAAACTTCACAATGACATAGCCATCGGCGGCAAGCTGGCGCTCGAATTCGCCGACGGAGTTGCGGTAGGTCAACGTAAGATCCTCTTTGTCGGTGTAGACAAGACGACGCGCCGATGCGGTATACCATCCGCGCTCGTAGATAGTCATGTCTCCACGAGGCCCCAAGGCATCCCAGAACTCCTGCATGAGCGGTTGAAAGCCGGTGACGCCGGTACCCATATCGCGGAAACGGCGGGCCTCATCCTCATCGAAACTGGACAAAACATGCACATGTGTGGCGCGTGCATCCAGGTTGTGAAGCAAATCGCCGATACGGCTACCCTTACCGGCACCCTTCCAACCCTCGAACAAAACTACAAGTCCCAGATCTTCGGCACGTGCCTTTTGTTGCAGCACCACGAGTTTGGAGATGAGCGCGCCATAGACGGACTTGTATTCCTCCTTGGAAGTCCTAACAGAAAGATCGATCTGTTCAAGCATGAAAAACCCGCTTTCTCTTAACACCACACCACACCTTGAAAGACGCAGTTGCGGCGGATCTTGTGGCACTGCCCACCGCTTCGGCAAGCATCTTCCGCAGCAAAGCGAACATCTTCCGCAGCAGAGCAGGCTCTTGTCACAGCAAAGGTGCCGGTAGTGGCATGCCTTTCATTCTACGTGAACTTGACGTTCTAGGTTGCCCCTCAGACTGCGAAGGTGCGAATATCGACGCGCCTAAGCAAAGCCCGCAATCGCTATAATGAGGATGCGGATTCGGCGCAAACCATCCGTTTTCCGCATACGCGCTGCAGCAGGTATGAGACTGCACACCCTTTGTGCAAAAAGCCCCTTTGTGCAAAAAGCACCTTTACGCATGTCCTAAAAGCAGCCCCTGTGAATTCAAGGAGAAAACCATATGATAAGCACCAGTGCTACCTCAGTGAAGAACGACGAGGAAAGCAGTCGAAAAGATAGTCTTGGCGCATACGGCAAGGCGGATAAAAAGCCCAAAGGAAACAAGGGCAAATCCCACCTTGACCTTAAGCCCTATATGCAAAACCGGGAGCTTTCCTGGATCACATTCAATGAGCGTGTTTTGGATCAATCAACCGATCCCGCCGTCCCTTTGCTTGAGCGCATCAAGTTCATTGCCATCTGGCGCTCTAATCTTGAGGAATTCTTCATGGTGCGCGTTGGCAGCCTGCGCGATTTGGAGCTTGCTAAAGAGGTTATCTACGACAGCAAGACGGGCATGACTCCCGCCGAGCAATTAGAAGCGGTGTATGCCCGCGTACGAGAACTTACCCCCAAGGCTTCCAAGGATTTTCGCACGTTGCGCCACCAGCTCGCAGCGGCTGGCATCCGCCAGCTCTACCCCGATGAGCTCGACTCCGATCAGCTCGAAGAGCTTGACGACTACATGGAGATGAACGTCTTGCCTCTGGTGTCTCCCCAGATAATCAACTCCTTGCACCCGTTTCCCCATCTGGAAAACGGCGCGCTTTACATCGCTGTACGCCTCGATGATCAGATCGAGCCAGACTCGAACAAAAAGGGTGAGACCAAGCAGGAACGCAAGGCAGCGCGGGCTAAGGCAGCCGAGAACGTGATCATGGGCATCATCCCCATGCCGCGTGAATGTGCACGCATCATCCCTCTGAAAGACCCGCATGGGGGCTATTCCTTCATCCTGCTAGAGCATGCGCTTGAGATGGCGGCTGACCATATCTTTGAGATGTATCCCGTCAAACACGCCAACGTAATCCAGGTGACGCGCAACGCCGATCTCGACACGCACGAGGAATCCGATGAGTATGATGAGGATTTCCGCAGCCACATGCAGCGTATCCTGAAAAAGCGTGCCCGCCTAGCCCCCGTACGCCTGGAAAGCGAACGTCCGCTCTCGGGCACCACCGAACGTTTTTTGTGCAAGCGGCTATCCCTTAAGCGCAATCAGGTATACGCCGTGGGCCTGCCCCTCGACATGAGCTATGCTTGGGGTCTGGCAGATATCGTGGGCGATGAGCGCGCAGCAGCGCTCACCGACGAACCGGCTAACCCTCAGTGGCCTGCCTGCCTTGTACATGGCATGAGCATCATCGATCAGGTGCAGCGAAAAGATATCCTGCTGTCCTATCCTTATGAATCCATGGATCCCTTCATCCATCTATTGCAGGAAGCAGCCATCGATCCGAATGTCATCTCCATAAAAATCACGCTGTACCGTCTGGCAAGCCAGTCGCGCCTAGCAGAAGCCCTTATAACCGCCGCAGAAAACGGCAAGGAAGTCACGGTGTTGCTCGAGCTGCGCGCACGCTTCGATGAGAGCAACAACATCGAATGGTCGCAGCGCTTTGAAGAGGCCGGTTGCACTATCATCTATGGCTTCCGCGATTTCAAAGTGCATTCCAAGATCTGCGCCATCACGCGCC
>CAZLKG010000092.1:0-6892 GCA_964560045.1 uncultured Slackia sp. | reverse complement strand
AGCAAAAAGCGAATACAAATCCACCCACGGGGTGGGGGATGGAATGGCAGGTGACAGCGATACGCTGGGCGATTGCCTGCTGAGCCTGGTGGACATTCGCATGGATGGCTTCGATCGCGTGCTGGTGGTTGATCCCGGTCGAACCGCCGAGGGCGTTATGGCGGCCTGCCGAGCCGTGGGTCTGCTGTCCTGTATTGCATATACCGAGGATATGACGGGTGAACCCCAGCTTGCACTTGCCGATGAGACCGTGTGTATCGGTCCGGTGCGCGGTCAGGGAGCCTTTGAGGACAACTATCGCATCCTCTCTGCCGCCGAGGTGGCACACGCTCAGGCTATTCTCCTTG
This sequence comes from uncultured Slackia sp., assembly GCA_964560045.1. Lineage (GTDB taxonomy): Bacteria > Actinomycetota > Coriobacteriia > Coriobacteriales > Eggerthellaceae > Slackia. The sequence goes on along the minus strand of CAZLKG010000092.1, from coordinate 6,545 downwards.
TGGGTTCGCGTCTGTCCTCCGACGCGCGCTTTGTGGGCATGGCCGTTGAGGCGGGTCGCAGCGTATATAGCCTGGAAGGCGATGCGGACGGAGCCTCGTTCGGCGGCACTTCTAAGGCGTGGGTTGCCTGTGATTGCCTGAAGCACGATCTTCCTCACACCTCTGCCGAATCGTGGACGGTGTGCCCCAAATGCCGCAAGGTCTTCGACGCCTCTCATGTACGCGAGAATCATAAGGTGTGCCCCGGCTGCGATCATCATTTCCGCATGACCTCTGCCGAGCGCATTCGCGATATGGTTGATGCCGATAGCTTTGAGGAATGGGCAGATGTGGCCAATGTCCCCGAGACCGACCCACTTGGTTTTCCCGGTTATTTGGACAAGATAGAGAAGATGCGCGCTCGTACGGGCCTCTCTGAGGGCGTGTGTTGCGGCGCGGCAAAGATAGCCGGTATGTCCGTGGCCATTGCCGTCATGGACTCAACATTTTTCATGGGGTCCATGGGATCGGTTGTGGGCGAGCGTATCACGCGTACGGTGGAGCGCGCCACCCGGGATCGTTTGCCGCTTCTGATTTTTACCTGCTCGGGTGGTGCTCGCATGCAGGAGGGGCTGATCTCGCTCATGCAGATGGCCAAGACTTCCCTCGCTGTCAAGCGTCATTCCGAGGCGGGACTTCCGTACTTCTCCGTTATCACCGACCCTACCACGGGCGGCGTTACTGCGTCGTTTGCCACGCAGGCCGACGTGATTATTGCCGAGCCTAAGGCCCTCATCGGCTTTGCCGGTCGCCGCGTGATTCAAGATACCATCCGTCAGGAGTTACCCAAGGAATTTCAGACCGCCGAGTTTGCGTTGGAGCATGGTCTCATTGATGCGATTGTAAAGCGCATGGATATGCGCGCGGTACTCGCAAATTTGCTTGCGCTCTACGGGGCGCGCAACCAAGAGGCGATGTCGCTGCACGCCTCCCTTCGTCTTGATATCCCTCGAGGCTATGCCGCTGTGCGCAAGGCGCTTGAGAGTCATCCCACGGCCAAAGAGATAGCTGAGGGCAAAACAGCTACCGAAGCGAGATCGGGTTCAATTTCTACGGGGGAGCGTGTTACGGCTGTTATGCGCGCCGCAGCCCGTGCCGTCGCGCGTCCGTTGCGCCGTCCCAACGCATGGGAGCGTCAGCGCATTGAGGAAAGCGGCAAGCGCGTGGCCGCCTTGCTTTCGCTGCCCTCGACCGGCGAGGGAAGCGATACGGGTAGCGGCAATCCGGCGTGGCGCAGCGTTCAGATCGCGCGAGACACGCACCGCCCCACCGCCGCCCATTACCTCGATTCCATGGTTGAAGGTTTTTTCGAGCTGCATGGGGATCGCTCCTTTGGCGATGATGGGGCAATTCTCGCCGGAGTGGGCTGGATCGGTGGGCGTGCGGTGATGTGCATCGCTCAGGAAAAAGGGCGCGATCTGCAAGATCGCATCAAGCGAAACTTCGGCTGCCCCAGACCTGAGGGCTATCGTAAGAGCCTGCGCCTTATGCGATCTGCCGAGAAATTCAACATGCCCATCGTGTGCGTCGTGGACACCCAGGGGGCATTTTGCGGTAGGGAGGCCGAGGAACGCGGCCAGGGTGGTGCCATTGCTGAGAATCTCTTCGCCATGGCGGGCTTGTGCGTGCCCATCGTTAGCGTGTTAGTGGGCGAGGGCGGCAGCGGTGGCGCGCTCGCGCTCGCGCTTTCCGACTGCGTGGCTATGCAGGAATACGCCGTGTATTCGGTGCTCTCCCCTGAAGGCTTTGCCTCCATCCTATGGAAGGATCGTTCGCGTGCGCCTGAGGCTGCATCCCTTATGCGCATGAACGCCTACGAGATTTTTGAGATGGGCATCGTGGATGCTGTGCTCGAAGAGGGGAAGGGCTCGGCGAGCGCCAATCCTGAGCTTGCTGCCAGCGCCGTGAAACGCTATGTGGTGCGCCGCTTAGATGAGCTTTCCGAGCTTGCGCACGACCAGCTGCTCGAGCGCCGCTATGCGAGGTTTCGCAAGTTCTAGGTTGTCGTTCGGCTCGTACGGCAGCAAGATGTGTTTAGTCCGTGCGACAGCGAGATGATGTGGGCACCCTTTTTAGATAACCCTGATCTATTCCATCCACCTGAGCTAAAACCGTATGCGGTAAGGGCTAAAGGCGTATGCGTTTGGGCTAAGCTATGTGCACCTGGGCTAAATATCCTTATATATGAATAATTAAAAATTGTCCAATGAAAACGGATTATGGTGCTTGAATGATTCTTGAGTGAATAAATGTGTTTCCACATGACTTCGGATATGGCGTTGCTCATAATGCACGGGACTCAATGGATGTCCGGGTGCGTTTTCGACCTTCAAAGCCCTCAGTTGCAGGCATCGAAGGTGTGCACGGAATGCGAAGGAGGCACCTTCGTCCTGAGGCATCCCGAGATATGTCATCACAAAATATGGGGCCAACGTGCAAGGCGCGTGATCTGCATGGCGGCAACGAGGAGAAAGGTTTGAACATGAGCAAAGAAACGCACTCCCTCACCCAGCTCAAAAAGGCAGGCAAGCTGGTTAATCGCACATTTCGCAAGCACGGACCCAAAAGCTATAAGCGTGGCCAAGGTGCGCTTATCAAGGTGCTGCACAAGCACGGCGGCTCTGCAACCTCGCGCGAACTGGTTGATCTCTTGAGCTTTGATAGGGTCGAACTCAAAAACGTGGTGAAAAAGGCCATCCGCAACGGCTACGTGAAGATGTCTGATGTCGACGAGCCCCGCACCTATACGGTCACTCTTACAGAAACAGGCGAAGAGATAGCCGAAAGGCGTTGTGCCGCCCATGCCGAGGTAGCCGAAAAACTACTTGCCGATTTTTCCGAAGAAGAGCTTGCGCAGCTCGATGCGTTAACCGAAAAGCTCATAGTTGCTGCCAAAAAACAAGGTGCACACGGCAAGCATCGCACTGTCAAAGCAAAAAAGCGTCGCCGTAGGTAGGACAGGGTGAAAGCAAGGTGAAAATGCGCAGTTGAGATAACGTAAGCAAGGTCTAAGGCGCGAGCGTATTGGCGAGCGCATTGATTATCAGGAGGCCGGGGCGGCCCTAAAGGCTTCGGCCTCCTCCTTTTTTCTTCCTTTTCCCTCCCTTTCTCCCTTATTTCGCCGTCTCTTTCAAGGCGGTGCTTTTGTGACGTTTGGTCAACGGGACTTAGATTTTCTGCAAAAGGGCTTGAATCCCTCGGGTGGGGTGCTAGTATTACCGGGCGTTGGCACTCGGCATGCTTGAGTGCTAGCACTCAAGAGGTGCGGTGAACAAACGCTTTGCGTGGTATTCACCGCTTTTTCATCGGATGGTAATACAAGGCGAAAAGGAAAGGATATTCCATGAATCTCAAGCCTTTGGGAGATCGCGTTATCGTCAAGCGCGACGAAGCCGAAACCACCACGGCATCGGGTCTTATTCTGGCCTCCACCAACAAGGAAAAGCCCCAGAGCGGCGTCGTTTTGGCCGTGGGGGAAGGTAAGTTGGACAAGGACGGCAAGCTGATTCCCATGCCCGTGAAAGAGGGCGACCGCGTGTTGTATGGCAAGTACGGCGGAACCGAGGTCACCGTCGATGATGAGGAAGTTCTCATTCTGCGTGCCGACGATCTGTTTGCCATCTACACCAACTAGCTCGGTTTTGCGGCTGGGTTTTTCACGGTAACCTGCCGCCCGTCTTTAGTCCAATCTCAACCCGTGAGAACCAAAGAGAATTGGTTACCTCGTTTCCGAAAGGAAGTTCAACATGGCCAAGGAAATCAAGTTCCACTCCGATGCCCGCAACGGGCTTGCCTCAGGCGTCACCAAGCTCTCCGATGCTGTCAAGGTGACGCTTGGCCCCAAGGGCCGCTACGTTGCCCTGGAGCGCAGCTACGGCGCTCCTACCATCTCCAATGACGGCGTGACCGTCGCCAAGGAAATCGAGTTCGAGGATCCCGTGGAGAACATGGGTGCCCAGCTGGTGAGGGAGGCTGCCACCAAGACCAATGACGGCGCGGGCGACGGTACCACCACCGCCACCCTGCTTGCCGACGTCATCGTGACCGAGGGTCTGCGCAACGTCACCGCCGGGGCCAATCCGCTGGCCGTGCGTCGCGGTATCGAGAAGGCAACCGATGCCATCGTTGCGGCCATCAAAACTGATGCTGTTCCGGTATCCGACAAGGAGCAGATTGCCGCTGTAGGCACCATTTCCTCCGGCGATGACTCTATTGGCAACAATATCGCTGCAGCCATGGAAATAGTGGGTACCGACGGCGTTATCTCGGTTGAGGACTCCCAGACCTCCTTTGGCGTTTCCATCGAGACCGTCGAGGGCATGCAGTTCGACAAGGGTTATGTGTCGCCCTACATGGCCACCGATATGGAGCGCATGGAAGCCGCGCTGAAGGATCCCTACATCCTCATTACCGATCAAAAGCTCTCATCCATTCAGGATCTGCTGCCGCTGCTCGAAAACATCATGCGTTCCGGTCGCCCGCTGCTGGTCATCGCTGAGGACATTGAGGGCGAGGCTTTGGCGACCCTGTTGCTGAATAAGCTGCGCGGCACCTTTAACTGCGTTGCCGTGAAGGCTCCCGGCTTTGGCGACCGCCGCAAGCGCATGCTGGAAGACATCGCCATCGTGACCGGCGCGCAGGTCATCACTCCTGATTTCGGCATGACCCTGGCTGACGCTACCATGGATATGCTGGGTACCGCTAAGACCGTGAAGATCACCAAGGACGACACCACGATTGTCGAGGGAGCCGGTGATAGCAAGGCCATTCAGGATCGCGCTGATCAGATCAGGGCCGAGCTTGAGCACACTGACTCTAGCTTCGATCGCGAGAAGCTCCAAGAGCGCCTTGCCAAACTCGCCGGTGGTGTTGCGGTGCTGCGCGTCGGAGCTGCCACTGAGGCCGAGCTGAAAGAGAAGAAGAGCCGCATTGAAGATGCTCTGCAGGCCACTCGTGCTGCTGTGGAAGAGGGCATCGTTCCCGGCGGTGGAGTCGCTTTGCTCAATGCTCTCTCCGCATTGGATGCCATCGAGTGTGCCGATCATGATGAGGAAGTAGGTGTCGCTATTATTCGCAAGGCTATGGAGGCGCCTCTGCGCACCATTGCCGAAAATGCCGGCTTCGAAGGCTCCGTTGTCGTGGAGAAGGTCAAGGGCATGGCCAAGGGTGAAGGGCTGAACTGTGCAACCGGTGAGTATGGTGACATGATCGCCATGGGTGTGTCCGACCCGGTGAAGGTTGCCCGCACCGCCCTGCAGGCAGCGGTTTCCGTTGCCGGTCTGATCCTCATCACCGAGGCCACCGTGAACGAGATTCCCCAAGAAGGTCCGGACTTGTCCGCTCTCGCTGGCGCTGGCGGCGGCGGGATGATGTAGTTCGCAACGACATAGCTGATTTGAACGGCGGCCCTCGTGGTCGCCGTTTTTTTCGGCGTGCCGAGCACGGCACATTATCTAGCGGCTCTGCTTTCCAAACAACCGTGCGAAGAGACTCTTCTTAGGTGCTTCGACGGGGGTGGGCTTGGGCGTAAAGCTCTCCGTCTCTGTGGGCTTGACCTCGGCCTTTACAGTCTTGGCTGCCTTGATGCGCTGGATTGCCGCAGAGTTGTAATCAAGGGTCTTCCCATCATCTCGTGCTTCTTCATCCAGCGCTTCGATCTGCGTGGTCACCGCGTGCATGATGAATCGACGGTTTGGAGCCGAAGGCGCGCGCTCGGATGCGATATATGCTTCCTTTATCAGGTGGTCTTGGGCGTCGAAGGGTTTGGCAGCAAAGCTGCCGTCTGTTTTGCGCGGCACGAAGCGATAGAGCTCGGTATAGGTTCCGTCGGGCAAAAGCTCGCGCAGCTTTGCCGTGTCGGCAAGCATGGTGTTGAAATAGTCCATCACCTTGCTACGCAAATCGGGATCGGTGACCGGCCACGCTATCTCGATGCGCTTGTCCAGGTTGCGAGTCATCAAATCAGCGCTCGACAGATATATCATGCGGTGAGGATCGTTCTCGGCTCCGAACACATAGATGCGCGAATGTTCAAGCTCGCGACCCACCACGCTCACCACGCGGATATTGTCGGTATGTCCCGCCACGCCGGGCAGCAAACATGATATGCCTCGTACGAGCAGCGTGGCTCGCACACCTGCGCAGCTTGCCTCGGCCAGCTTCTCAATCACGTCCTTGTCGGTTATGGCGTTGGTTTTCATCAGGATGCCGCAAGGCTTGCCCGCCTTTGCTTTGGCGATCTCTTCGTCGATGGCAGCGCAGATGCGCTGTTTGACCATGAGCGGTGCTACCCATAAACGCTTGTAGTCATCGACGATGGTTTCAAGCTGCATGTTGCGGAAGAACTTAGATGCATCGGTGCCTATCTTGGGATCACAGGTGATCATGGAAAGGTCGGTGTAGAGCTTGGCCGTCTTCTCGTTGTAGTTACCCGTTCCCAGCTGGGTGACAAACTGCAAGCCGCCTTCACAGCGGCGCGTGATGGCTCAGATCTTGGAGTGCACTTT
>CAZLKG010000091.1:0-7022 GCA_964560045.1 uncultured Slackia sp. | reverse complement strand
TGACGTAACAGAATGGCATCGCGGTACTCCCGAATTGGCACTCTTGCACCAAGAGTGCTAAGATGCCCGGACAAGTGAGACGACGTGTCAAAACGAGACGAAAAAGGGCGTTTCACGCCTGTGGATGCAAGTGCCTGCAGGTGCCGTGTTCGTCTGTTACACAGGAGTGAGCCTTATGGCATTTGAGAAATTTACCGACAAGGCAAAACATGTGCTGGTGCTAGCCCAAGAGGAGGCGCGCCAGCTCAAACAGCCCCATGTGGCGAGCGAGCATTTGCTGCTGGGATTGGTGAAAGAACCTGAGGGTATGGCTGCCCAGGCACTCGGAAGCGTGGGGGTGTCCTACGATGATGCCCTCAATGAGGTACGCAAAACATCCATCCCTGATGATTCCGTGGGTGCTTCGGCTCGCCTATCCTTCACGCCGCGCGTGCGGCGCATTTTGGAGCATGCCCTGCGTGAAGCGATGCAGATGGGGCAGAGCTATATTTCCACCGAACATTTGCTGCTGGGAATCGTGCGTGAAGGCGAGGGGGGTGCGGTTGATATACTCTCCCGCCTCGGTGTCGATCTGGAGAGGATTCGTGCTGCCTTAAAGGATTTGGTGGGTCAGCCCAGTCCCGTGGCTGCCGGTGTGCCGTTCTTCGGTACGGGCGAATCGCGCGGTGAGTCCAGTATGTTGGATGAGTTCGGTACCGATCTCACTGCCAAGGCACGCGCGAGCAAACTCGATCCCGTTATTGGACGTGCTGCCGAGATCGAGCGCGTGATGCAGGTGCTCTCGCGTCGTCAAAAGAATAACCCCTTACTTATAGGTGAACCGGGTGTAGGCAAGACTGCCGTGGTTGAGGGCTTAGCGCAGCTTGTCGTGGCCGATCAGGTGCCCGATATCATTCGCGACAAGAGGCTGGTCACACTTGACGTTTCGGCGCTGGTCGCCGGGAGCAAATACCGCGGAGAGTTTGAAGAGCGCCTAAAGAAGGTCATAAAGGAAGTCATCAAAGAAGGCAACGTGATCCTCTTCATCGATGAGATGCATACCATCATCGGTGCTGGATCGGCTGAAGGCTCCATTGATGCTGCCGCCATCCTTAAACCCCCCCTTTCTCGTGGCGAGATTCAGGTGATCGGTGCCACCACTACGGAGGAATACCGAAAGCATCTTGAAAAGGATTCGGCGCTTGCGCGTCGTTTTCAGACCATCATGGTAAATGAGCCCTCAGAAGAGCAGGCGATGCGCATCCTTGATGGGTTGCGTGAGCGCTACGAAGCACATCATCGCGTGCGCTACTCCGATGAGGCGCTGCATTCGGCTGTGACGCTTTCCAGCCGCTACATCCAGGATCGCTTTTTGCCAGATAAGGCCATCGACGTGCTTGATGAGGCCGGTGCGCGCATGCGTATCCGCAGTCGCACGCTGCCCGACGATGTGCGCAAGCTCGACGATGAGCTGCGCCGGATCCGAAAGGACAAGGAGCAGGCCATCGTTGTGCAGGATTTCGAGCGCGCCGCATCTTTGCGCGACAGAGAAAAAGACCTCATCTCCAAAAGGGAAGAGGCTGAAAAGAAGTTCGCAAAGGAAACCGAGCGCGAGTTGTCCGAGGTGGACGAGCCCGAGATTGCCGATGTGGTAAGTATGTCCACCGGCGTTCCGGTGAGTAATCTAACCGAGGCAGAAACAGAAAAGCTCCTTCGCATGGAAAGCGTGCTCCATGAGCGTATTGTCGGCCAAGATGAGGCTGTGACGGCTCTGTCCAAGGCCATCCGCCGCTCCCGTAGCGGTCTGAAAGATCCGCGTCGCCCGTCCGGTTCATTTATCTTCCTAGGGCCTTCGGGGGTGGGCAAAACCGAGCTCTCCAAGGCACTCGCCGAGTTTTTGTTTAATTCTGCCGACGCACTGATTTCCTTTGACATGTCCGAATACATGGAGAAGCACAGCGTGAGTCGGCTGGTGGGTTCTCCCCCGGGCTATGTCGGCTTCGATGAGGGTGGTCAGCTCACCAAGGCTGTGCGTCAGCGCCCGTATTCCGTAGTGTTGTTTGACGAAATTGAAAAAGCACACCCCGATGTGTTCAACATTCTTCTCCAAATTCTTGAGGAAGGTCGTCTGACCGATGCTCAAGGACGCTCTGTGGATTTCCGTAACGCGGTTATCATCATGACGTCGAACGTAGGTGCCCGCGAGATTGCCCAATCCGCGCCCTTGGGCTTTGCCCCTGACTCACAGACGGGCCTGACCGACAAAGAGATAAAGAGTCGCGTGATGAGCGAGCTAAAAAAGCTCTTCAGGCCGGAGTTTTTGAATCGCTTGGATGAGATCATCGTCTTCAAGTCGCTCACACAAGATGAGATTCTCCAGATTGTGGACTTTATGGTAGCCGATTTGCGCGACCGCCTGATTGCGCAAAACATGTCCATTACGCTTACCGCCGAAGCCAACAAACTCATTGCCAAGGAAGGCACCGACTCCACGATGGGTGCGCGTCCCTTGCGCCGCGCAATCCAACGCCTGCTGGAAGATCCGCTTTCCGAGCAAATCTTGGAAGGTCGTTGGCGTGCCGGTAGCATCATCGTGGTGGATGCCAAAGACGGGGAGTTCGTGTTCTCGGAAGGCGAAGGCGAGATACCCAAGCCGAGAAAACGTGATAGCATTGCGCGTGAAGCAGAATCGCTGCTTCCGCAGTTTGATTTGTCCCATGCCGGCGGCAGTCCAAGTTCCGGTTCAGGCGTTTCGAGTGGCGGAGCTGCCGATTGAGCACCGATGAAAGCGGCACATACGGCACCGCTGAGAGAGAGGGCGTCTGCTTGGACGCCCTTTTTCTTGCTCGGCTATCGCTGGGGTGGGATTTCGGATGAGAAGGGGGACATGTGGCCATGACCGTCGATGACACCACGCCCTCAATGCCCGATCGCCAGGCAATTGATCCCGTCTTTCAGCCCTCTGCGCTCATGGGGGCGAACCCGGAGTTCGATGAGATGCGTTCCGCCGCGTATCTTGTGGCCTCGGCTCGCTTGCAAGGCAAGGTGAGTAAGAAGGCGAAAACTGCGGCGATCGTCTTGGCGGGAGGTACAGGAGAGCGTTTCGGCCATGATGGCGGCAAGCAGATAATTGAAATAGCGGGTCGCCCCACGCTGGCATGGTCCATCATGGCCTTCGATGCGACCGAGGATGTAGGTATTATCGTGGTAGTGTGCCCCGAGAGCCGCATGCAGGAGTACTGGGCGCTCGCCATCGATCCTCACAATTTTGTCACTCCGATAGTGATGGCTCCCTCAGGCGCGTCTCGCCAGGAGAGCGCCTTTTCGGGACTGGAATACGTGCCTGATGGTTATGAGTTCGTAGCGCTCCACGATGGTGCCCGGCCTCTGATCTCTCCCGACCTGATCATGCATGCCATCAACACACTCAAGGGTACCATTGACGCTGACGGTGCAATCGTGGCAACTCCTGCCGTGGACACGCTCAAACTGGTAGAAAACGGCGTGATCAGGGGAACGCCCGACCGCCGCGTGTTTTGGAATGCGCAAACACCTCAGGTTTTTCGCACGGGTGTGTACCGCCGTGCCCACGCCTCGGCTCTCTCAGAGGGCTTTATGGGTACTGATGATGCGTCGTTAGTTGAGCGTATGGACGGCAAAGTTTTAGTGGTGGAAGGCAAGCGCGACAATATTAAGCTCACCGTCCCGGAGGATTATCGGATGCTTTCCGCTATCGTGCAGTCCTTCGGTTTAGGCGAAACCGAAGGCGAGAAGGTTCAGTAGGACAAAGGAGCGGATGGGTGAGAGAGCCTTTGAATATGCGAATAGGGGTGGGTTATGACGTGCATGCCTTCGATCCCGACAGAAAGCTCGTTTTGGGAGGGGTTGTTATCCCGCATCATCAGGGTCTTCTCGGGCACTCGGATGCCGATGTTCTCGCTCATGCAGTCTCTGATGCCCTTTTGGGCGCGGCGCGTGCGGGCGATATAGGAAAACTTTTTCCCGACACTGATCCCGCATATGCCGGAGCTGACTCCCTTGTGCTCCTTGCTGCCGTAGCCGATCATGTACGCTTCCTCGGGTTTGAGATTGTGGATGTGGACAGCGTAATTGCCGCCCAGGCTCCCAAACTTTCTCCCTATCGTGAGGCGATGCGTGAAAATCTCGCCCGAGCAATGGGTATTTCGGTGGATGCGGTAGGCGTGAAGGCAACCACGACCGAGGGTCTTGGCTTCGAGGGTCGCGAAGAGGGCATATCGGCCCAGGCTGTGGCATTGCTTGGGCGGTGTTAAGACTGATGCACAGGAGTCATCATGATTCGTATCTATAACAGCAAACTGCGCGAAAAACGCGATTTTGAACCCATCGAGGCGGGCAAGGTGCGCATGTATGTGTGCGGACCCACCGTGTATGACCAGATTCACATCGGCAATGCGCGCACCTTTCTTTCGTTTGACGTGATTCGCCGCTGGCTTATGGCGAGCGGATATGCGGTCACCTTCGTGCAAAATCTCACCGACGTGGATGACAAGATAATCAACCGCGCTAATGAACAGGGGAGTACCTCCGAAGAGGTCGCAAGTGAGTTCAGTGATGCGTTCATTGAGCAGATGCACCGCTTCAACATCCTCGATCCCGATATTCGCCCGCGTGCGACCCAGGAAATCGACTCCATGATCAGCATGATTGAAAGCCTGATTGCCCAGGATCATGCCTATGTTGCCAACAACGGTGATGTGTATTTTGCCGTACGCAGTAACCCTTCCTACGGCGAGGTTTCCGGGCGCAAGATCGATGATTTGATGGTGGGTGCTCGTATTGAGGAGAACGAGGATAAACGGGATCCTTTGGACTTTGCGCTGTGGAAGGCCGCCAAGCCAAATGAACCCAGCTGGCCAAGCCCCTGGGGACAGGGACGTCCCGGCTGGCATACCGAGTGCGCCGCCATGGTGAACCGCTACCTGGGCACACCCATCGACATTCACGGAGGCGGGGGCGATTTGGCGTTTCCGCATCACGAGAACGAATGCGCACAAGCCACATGCTGCTGGCATAGGGGCTTTGCGAATGTGTGGATGCATGCGGGCATGTTGCGCGTAGATGGCGAGAAGATGTCTAAGAGCCTGGGGAATTTCTACACGCTCAAAGAGGTACTTGACGCTCATGGTGCACCCGCACTTCGCCTGTTGATGTTGCAGACGCATTACCGCTCGCCGCTTGATTTTTCATGGGAGCGACTTGAAGGTGCCACGAATTCGCTTGGGCGCATCGCCACCTGTGTGGAAAACCTGCGTTGGGCAGCGGGGCACATGAAGGAAGGCGCTCAGGCTAACAAGGAGCTTTCCGCGAAACTGGAGGCCGCGACCGAGGCTGCTTCGGCAGAGTTCGAGGCTCAGATGAACGATGATTTCAATACCGCCGGAGCTATCGCTGCGTACTTCTCGCTGATCACCGAGGCGAATAGCTACCTTGAGCAGGCGGGCGGCGCTGCCGATAGAGAGGCTTGTACCGCCTGCGCCGATTCCATCAAGGCGGCCTTCGATCTTTTGGGCATCGATTTGCTATTCAAAAGGGCCTCACTGCCCGCAGCACTCATCGGCATTGCCAAAGGAGTGGCCGACTATGAGGGAGACGACGTGGACGATGCGGCCTGCACCATCCTTGCCGTGCGCGCTGAGGCACGCGCCGCCAAAGACTGGGCCCGTGCCGATGCTATCCGCGATGCGCTCAAGGCGCTCGATCTAATAGTCGAAGATACCGCTTCGGGAAGTCGCATCAAGCGGGCATAGGAGCTGCGCCTGGCCTGGGCAGAACAGCCGTGGGCCAACGGGATTTGCTGTATTAGAAGCGCGTTTTAGCAGGCCTGGCATGCTTGCCACGGCGCAGAATCGCCCTTATTTTACGGCCGAGGTTGATATTGCCGCCGGCTTTGGCGTGTTTGCCTCTGCGCAGAAACGCCCTTATTTTATGGCCGAGATTGATATTGCCGCCGGCTTTGGCATGCTTGCCACGGATGAGTGTGCGAGTGCCCTCCGGGGTATTTTCAAAATCCCTGGATGACGCTCCTGATATATCAGAAGCGTCAGTGTATGCGTTGCCGGTGGGCTTGACGTGCTTACCATGAATCGGCTCTGGCGTTTCGCTGCTCTTGTCTGTTATGTCGCTTGTAGGCTTGGCGTGTTTTCCGAAGGCCGGGATAGGAGGCGCATCGGAAGCGACGGCTGAATCATCAGCGGCTTTAGCATGTTTGTCGCAAGTGGATGCGCTGGACGCATGAGAATCTGCGGAAGGGGCAGAAGCAAGCAAAGCAGTCGCATCGTGCAAACGACGCGTTTCTTCATCCTGATGTGTGCGCTGAGGATTGTCGGATACCTTGCTTACGCGGAACAGTAATCGCAGGTAGTCTTTGTATATCTCATCAACAAAGGAGCCAAACATATCGTAGGCATCCTGCTTGTATTCCGTTAGAGGATCCCGTTGGGAATAGGCGCGAAGTCCAATTCCTTGTTTCAGATAGTCTATGTCAGCTATATGCTGCATCCAGCTTCTGTCAATAGCGGCAAGCATTGTCTGACGCTCAAGTTTTTTCATAAAGGACTCACCCAAGGCATCACGACGCTCTTTGAGCAAGCCTTCAAGAGTATCCGCGATACCGCTCGCTGCATCTTCAATATCTAGATTTGATTTTGGACGCAAGGCGTCGATATTATCCGCATCTACGCCGGTCAACTTTTCAAACCAGGTGCGTAGGTTTTTCCAATCCCAATCATCAGGTGCCGCATCCGGGCTGCAAAATTGTTCCACGGCGTCTTTTACCGTGCTCTCAATAATACGTGTTAGTTTGTCCTCAAGATTGCTGCCGGTTAAAACAGAATCGCGCTCTTTATAGACGGCCAGGCGCTGCTTATTTATCACATCGTCGTATTGCAGGATGTCTTTGCGCCTCTGATGGTTAATCTCTTCTACGGTTCTCTGTGCGCTTTCCACGGCATTCGCAAATGTTTTATTGATAAGTGGCTCGCTGTCATCCCAGCCGCTTCGAT
>CAZLKG010000090.1:0-7025 GCA_964560045.1 uncultured Slackia sp. | reverse complement strand
TGCGGGTGCCGCTGGCGTTGCGCTGTGCCTAGGTGCCGACTTCGTGAAGGTGAACCCACCCAAAGCCTGCGGTGACTCCACATCTGCTGAGAATCTTGCCATTGCCTCCAAGGCCGCTGGGCGCACGGGACTGGTGTGTGCGGGTGGCTCCACCGTGGATGCTCAGACCTTTCTCAGCCAGCTATATGATCAGATTCACGTCGGTGGGGCGTGCGGTAACGCTACCGGTCGCAACATCCATCAGCGTTCGCTTGATGAGGCTGTGCGCCTGACCAAGGCCATCAGCGCCATCACGCTAGCCGACTACTCCGTTGCCGATGCCCTCGAAGTGTTCAATGGAGAAAAAGATTTCGAGGTGTAGTTCTGTCGCTCTGCCCAATAACACAGCGGATAAGTGAGATGTCCTGACGCTGCTTGCACGGTGCGCCGTCCTTTACGGGCGGCGCACCAATTATGTGGGTGCACCTCTGTGCTCCCACGCCGCAGCGTTTGATATCCAGTACTGCATGAAGCTCGACATCGCGCGCCATCTGGGTACGGGCGCTTGTGGTTTCTTCAGCAGGAAAGTGCGGCATGGAGCACGGACAAGCGGGTCGGATAGTCTCTCAAACCAAGTGCTACACTTACCATCCTTTTATCTGGTGACAGCAACATGATAGAAGACAGCAACACGATGGAGGGAAGCGTTGTCGTAACCGCCATTAGTATAGCTTTGATGTTTGTGCTCTCCTTCGTCTAGAGAAAAAGGGTGCGCGCATCAAAATTGTGCGTGTCAAATCATGGTCGGCCACCTTTTGAAAAGCAATATGTCGTTCGGTTTGTGAGGCGAGAAGATGGAGCTTGTGAGTCACAGTGTCGAAGAGACCCAAGATTACGCTCGCGCGATGGCCAAGGTTGCGCGTCCAGGCGACACGATTCTTCTTGTGGGCGATCTAGGGGCGGGAAAGACCCATTTCGCACAGGGGTTTGCAGCCGGACTCAACACCCCAGATGTGCCCACGAGTCCCACCTTCAATCTTCTGTTCGAGTATCGCGGTGGTCGGCTGCCGCTTTACCATTTTGACCTGTATCGTTTGGAGGATGCCTCCCAGCTTGATGACATAGATTACTGGGGCACCACTGAGGGCGATGGGGTGTCGCTTGTGGAATGGGGGGATAAGTTTCCCGAAGCGGCGGAGGGCGCGTGTCTCACGCTTGACTTTTCCGTGGCCTCCGACGACAAACGCGTCATCTACGTTCTTCCCGTCGGCCCACGAGGTGCCGCTTTCGCCGCAGCGGCAGAGCAGTGCAAGAAAACCTGATTTCCTGATGATCGCCTGACGATTGTCTGATGATTCCCCGATAGCATCCCGTACAAAAAGCCTTCTTAAGGCCTCATCCTCAAAATAACTGCGCTCTAAGGCGATCTTTGGGACTCGTTTCTTGACGGCCATACGTCTTCATCGCATCAAAAATCCGTTTTGTACCGAAACCACCACCCTGATCTCTGTGTTATCAGACTCGGTTTCTCTGCGCTTGGAACCGTCAAATCAGGGGGTCAAAGACAGGGAGGCGTCAGGGCGAGGAAAATTATGGGTTCTTTGAGGCTTACAGAGAAATGGAGGCTACAATCGAAGGTTGTCAAATGCAAGGAGAATATTAGAGAGAGGAATTATGGGTTCCTTGGGATTCACAAAAGATCAGAAATATATGGTTGCCGTGCTCTTGATGGGTGCCGTTTTGGTAGTGCTCAACCAAACCTTGCTTTCCCCGGCGTTGCCGTCAATCATGGAGCATCTGAACGTAAACGAGACTACGGTTCAGTGGCTCACCTCAGCCTATTCGCTCACCGAGGCGGTGGTGATTCCGCTCGCCGCATGGTTCATGGGACGCTTCAGTACCCGCGCGCTGTTCATCTGGGGCATGGTGCTGTTTGCTGCAGGAAGTTTGGTGGCTGCAATATCGCCGGTATTTGCCGTTCTGCTCGTGGGGCGCATCATGCAGGCCATGGCAACCGGTGTGTTGATGGTTATGGTCATGTCGCTGATTTTGCTTACATTTCCGCGTGAAAGCCGCGGTCAGGCTATGGGCATTGTGAGCCTGGTCATCAGCTTCGCTCCGGCCATCGGTCCGTCTTTGGGTGGTGTCCTCGTAGATGTGGTGGGATGGCGCATGCTGTTCTTCGTCGTGGTCGCCGTTTCTGCGATAGTTATCCTTTTTGCCGCAAAGACGCTGGTAAACTACGAGGGTTTTCCGCGCACCTCAGCCGATCTGCCCTCCATTGTACTCTCGACGCTTGGGCTGGCATCGCTGCTCTATGGACTTTCATCGTTTGCTTCTTCCTCCAATACGCTCCTGTGCGTCATTCTTATTGCAGTCGGATTCATACTTGTGGGGTTGTTTGTCCGGCGGCAGTTCAGCCTTGAAGAGCCCATGTTGCGCTTGGAAGTTCTCAAGAGCCGCCGGTATCGTACGGGCGCATGCGTTGTTGCCATCCTGCAGGCTATCCTTATCGGCTTAGGTGTGCTCATGCCGCTCTATATCCAAAACGTGTTGGGGCACTCCGCTACCATCAGTGGCCTGGCTACGTTGCCGGGTGCGGCCCTGGGTGCGTGTGCCGGATTGTTTGCCGGTCGCGTATTCGATCGTTTTGGTGTGCGTGCGGTTTCGCTGATAGGCGGATGTGTGCTCATGCTCGGCTGCATTGGCATGATGCTCTACGGAGCGGCAAGCTCACTTTCCTTGGTGATCTTGGCCTACGCTATCACGGGAGTTGGCTTGCAGCTGCTCATGACCCCTGTCAACACCTGGGGCGTCAACTCGCTTGACAACGAGCTCGTACAGCATGCCACGTCCGTTACCAACACCATGAACCAGGTGGGAGGATCTCTTGGTACGGCCCTCATCATGTCGTTTTCGGCCGTGGGTGTTTCGCTGGCTGTGCAGGGCAGCGATGTGGAGCGCATGTTTGCCGGGTACCATCTTTCCTACGGCGTGGTGCTTGCACTCGCACTGGTAGCGTTTGTGCTCATTGTGGCCTTCGTTCGCAACAAGAAGGGTGAGGCAGCCCGTCCCGTCACGCAACCCATTTCAGGCCAGGGTCTTATGGATGGGCTTGGACGCCATACCGTCGCCGACGTGATGGACTCCGATCCCGTATCTGTTTCCGTGGATGCCACGATGGCCATGGTGGCACGCATCATCACCGATGTCGATGCGAGCGGTGCCATTGTTGTAGATGCGGACGGCATGGTGCGGGGATTTGTCTCAAACAGCGACATTCTGCGCATGTTCGGTGATGAGATGCAAATGGTTACGGGAGCATCCGGATTCATGGCCTTGCGTATGCTTGATGATGAGAACGTGCATGACCGTGCGCTGCGTCTTGCAGACGTGAACGTAATGGAAATCGCCACCAAACAGGTGGTGGGCGTGTCGCCGGAGACATCGTTTGAAGAGGCGTGCCGCATGATAGCGGACAAACGTCTCAAAGAGCTTCCGGTTATCAAGGACGGCAGGCTGATGGGAACACTGCGCCGCAGAAGCCTCATGCGCTTTGTCACTGCTATCCTTGCGAAGGATTAACACGCCATCTTGTGTGTAGCAAAAAGGCAGCACGGCGCTTGGCCGTGCTGCCTCAAACATGCCCGTCTCTGCTCACTTCGGAGCCGAAGATACGCCGAGCGAGTTGGCTGGAGCGCCTACTATCTACTATCTATTACCTACCCGTTCAGCTCTGCTTGACCACCAGCACGTCGCAACGCAGATTGCGTATCAGATAGGTGGACACGCTGCCCACGAACACGTATTTAATATTAGACAGCCCGCGTTCGCCGCAAATAACCAGGTCGGGTTCGAACGGCTCGATCATCTGCTCGCTTAGGGTCTCGGTGATACGCCCGGCTTTCACCATCACCTCTATGCGAGGGATGTCGGGGTTGTTGCGGGCACCTTCGAGCTGATTGGCGAGGTTGCCCTCCAGCTTCTCTTTCACGTCGGCGGCAAGGGCGGCGAAATCGGTGCCAGCCGCTTCGTAGGGAACGGAATCCACCACGTGCCCAAACATCAGCTCGGCATGCTCTTTTGCGGCAAGCTCAATGGCGCGCTCAGCAACCGTCTCCTGGGTTTTGCCGCCGTCTAGTGCGGCAAAGATGCGCTTGTACTGAGACATGGCAACTCCTCACTTTGGCCGCGTATGTCCCTGAGGGATTTCGTCGCGGCATTGTGGTGCCCTATGCATCTGACACAGGCATGCCTGTGCAGTCGGGCATTCCGCCGTCTTTGGCAGAACACCTCCATTGTACCATCGGGTCAGCAATGGGCACCTTTTGTGTCTCTTTGCGGATCAATACAAACACGGCGGTGAGGTGGGGCGGAGTATATGCGCTGCGTTTTTCCAGGTGCTTTGGCATGCATGCATGCAATCGAGGCAATCAAGGCGGATAGTTTGATTGCGATCGATGCGAGCGATTATCATGGTTTCGTGCCATAATGCTTTGCCGATAAACCCGATGCGCGGTAGGGGACATAAAGCCTGATGCGCGGTAGGGACGAGGCACTGCATTGGGTCGTTGCCGACGTCATGTGAAAAGAAGACTCAAGGGGGCGTATGCAATCCATCAGAACCAAGGCGACACCTCTCGCCATCTTGCTGGCCTGTGCTCTTGTGTCAATCGTGACGCTTGCGGGATGTTCGTCGAGCACGCATGAAGTCATCGAGAGCACCAAAGCATGTTCTGCCTGTCACGGGGAGGCGAAGGAAACCTACGATATTGTGCCGCAGGAGACGCAGGCGGTGGCATCTACGCTCGTCGTGTCCACCTCTGCGAGTGAGGTATACGTTTGCGAGCCCCTGTTCTCTCGCGAAGGGGATGAGTCTTTCTATGTGCCACGCGCTGTTTTGAAGGTATCGGTGGAAGAGGGCATAGCTACGATCCAACTTGAGGAAGGTATGTGGGCGTTGGTTGCAGGTGAGGATGCCTCAGCAGCAAGGGTGCTCATTACTGTTTCTGATGACGGGGCGCAAGAGATTACCCTGTAGAACAGCTTGTAGAACAGCTGCCAAAGCTGCGAGAACTGCCCGAACCTCCTGAGAGAGCCGGGCGATCGGGCAGCGCAGCACGCACATGATGTGCGCACCGTGTAATCCGGGACTGGGCCTGTTCAAAGGCAATTTCATACAGATTTCGCAGACATCGCGACCGCCGCTTGGTCACCCGCTGCCTGCTGCTCGGCGTTCGATCGCTCGCAGTGCGGGGTGACAGCACGGGGCACGGGGCACGGGGCACGGGGTGGTAGCGCGGGCTTTTGTGGTGCCGGCGTGAATTTGGCCTCGATTGCGCACGTCATCACAGGATGTTGGGTATAATGCCCGGCTGCCGCATTGTCAGGCTAAGGGAAAAGGGAAGTACTTGGCGAAAGAAGACGTTATTGAGCTCGAGGGCACCGTTCTCGAGGCTCTGCCTAACGCGATGTTCAAGGTCGAGCTTGAAAACGGCCATAAGGTTCTGGCTCATATTTCCGGCAAGATGCGTATGAATTACATCAAGATTCTGCCGGGCGATAAGGTGACCGTCGAGCTGTCCGTGTACGACTTGTCACGTGGACGTATTACGTATCGTTTCAAGTAACGCGCTTTCTTGATTCGGCGTTTGTTTGTGCGCCGTAGCAAGGGGCGCTTTGTTGCGCTCTAAGGCGGGAGAGTGCGTGCGTATTCGACAATCATCGCCTGCGGCTGGGCGTGTGCATAGAGCAAAAGAAAAAATCGGTTCCCTGGAGGTTCAACCGTCGCCGAAGGGAAGCCGCACATTCAAAGGAGATAAGCATGAAGGTACGTCCTTCGGTCAAGAAGATGTGCGACAAGTGCAAAATCATCCGACGTCACGGTAAGGTGCTTGTGATCTGCGAGAATCCCCGTCATAAGCAGCGTCAGGGCTAAGAGAGGAAGGCGGACAGCAATTATGGCACGTCTTTTCGGTGTCGACCTCCCTCGCGAAAAGCGTATCGAGATCGGCTTGACCTATATCTACGGCATAGGCAACACAACCTCTAAGAAGATTCTCTCAGAGACCGGCATCAGCCCGGACATTCGCGTGAAGGATCTTTCTGAGGGCGATTTGCAGAAGATTCGCGAGTACATCGATCAGAACGTTACCGTTGAGGGCGACTTGCATCGCGAAGTTTCTCAAAACGTCAAGCGCCTTATGGAAATTGGCTGCTACCGTGGCCTGCGCCACCGCAGGGGCCTTCCCGTTCGCGGGCAGCGCACGCACACCAACGCCCGTACCCGCAAGGGCCCGCGCAAGCAAATCGGCGGCAAGAAGAAGTAGGGGTTTTGACACATGGCCAAAAAGAACGTTCGCACCACCCGCGTCAAGCGCTCCGAGCGCAAGAACATCGCGGTGGGTCAAGCTCATATCAAGAGCACTTTTAACAATACCATCGTTTCTATCACCGACCCTCAGGGCAACGTTATCGCCTGGAGTTCTGCCGGTACCGTGGGCTTCAAAGGCTCTCGCAAGTCTACTCCCTTTGCGGCGCAGATGGCTTCCGAACAGGCTGCTAAGACCGCCATGGAGCACGGTCTCAAAAAGGTGGCCGTGTTTGTGAAAGGTCCGGGATCGGGTCGCGAGACCGCCATTCGCTCCCTGCAGGCCGCCGGTCTTGAGGTGGCTTCCATCCAGGATTGCACCCCCATTCCGCACAACGGCTGCCGTCCGTGCAAGCGCCGCCGCGTGTAGCTCCGCGTGTAGTTCAGAAAGGTTCGAATCACATGGCAATCAACAGAACCCCGGTTCTTAAGCGCTGCCGCCAGCTCGGAATCGATCCCGTCGTGATGGGCTACAGCAGCAAGAAGGAATCCATTCGTCAACCCAGCCGCCGCCGCAAAGAGTCCGAATACGGCATGCAGCTGCGTGAGAAGCAGAAGGCCAAATTCATCTATGGCGTTTTGGAAAAGCAGTTTCGCGGCTACTTCAACAAGGCAAAGCGCATGTCCGGCATCACCGGTGATAACCTGATGCGAATTCTTGAGTCTCGCTTGGACA
>CAZLKG010000089.1:0-7079 GCA_964560045.1 uncultured Slackia sp. | reverse complement strand
TCTACAAGATGGTGGATGGCTGGGCCGATGTCTACGAAGGTCGCCTACAGCAGATGGACAAGCTCTATCTTGCCGGTATCTCGCAGACCTTACGCTCGATCGCGGTGCTGGTGGTATTCTCGCTCACCCTGCTTATCACGCGCAACCTGTCTGTCTCCTGCGTCGTGATGGGTGTGGTGGCGCTGCTCACGCTGTTTGTGATAACCATTCCTCTGGCGTTGTTTGAAACGCCCAAGTCGCGTCGTTTTAACCCGGCAAGCGTGGTGACGCTGCTCAAGCAGTGCTTCCCGTTGTTTGTGGCGCTGTTCATGTATAACCTTATTGAAAACATGCCCAAGTTCATGATGGAGGGCATGCTTGCCTACGACAATCAGCTGTATTACAACGCCATGTGGTTTCCGGCCAATGCGCTGGTCATCGTGGTGCAGGTGATCTACAAACCGCTGCTGGTTCGCATGGCGAGCATCTGGGCCAACGTACACACGCGCAAGCAGTTCGACATCTTGGTGGTGGCGATGTTGGCGGTGGTGATGCTTCTTACCTGTGCCGAGGCGGTACTCATGTGGACGGTCGGAGCGCAGGTGCTCGGTCTGCTCTACGGCGTGGATTTCCAGCCCTACCGCGGTCTTATCGTGGTGATGGTGGTCACGGGAGGCGTGTCGGCGGCAATCGATTTTATCTATCAGGCCGTCACGCTTCTGAGAAAGCAGGGTTCGGTCACTAAGCTCTATCTGATCACATTCGGATTTTCGCTGTTCATCCCTATGCTACTGGTGGGATTCACGGGGTTGCCGGGTGCGGTTCTGAGCTACTTGATCATTATGTCGTTTCTGCTTGTGCTGCTTGTGTGGGAGTATTTGCGCATCCGTATTGCGCTTGCCAACGATCCCCCGGTTGGTGCTCTCGCACATGGGCGCGGACTTCCCAGACCCGCTTCGATGGATACCTCCGCGCACGCCGCTGCCGCTGCTCACGCGAGCGAGCGCGGGTCTTCTCTTCCCGAGGGCGCTTCGCGCATCGTAGCGCAAGGCACTTCTTACGCCGCATCTCAAACCCAGGGTGTCCGTCAGGTTACCGAACCCCCAAATCCCTCCGCCCGTCAGGGTTTTGCCGCCCATGCACGCCCGCAGGTGCTTGACAGCCATGCGATTCCCCAAGTCTTTGAGACCTACACGAGCGCAAAGACAGGAGAGCTCTCCGCGCGCGAGAAGGCCCGTGTGGCGCATGCCGAAAAGCTGCGGCGCGCCGAGGCAGCTGCCAAGCGTGCTGAAAGAGCTGCCCGTCGTTCGGCTATCTCCGAGCGAACAGAGGCACGGGTGCAGGGCGCCTCAGGTGGCAGGCGAGCTGGATCAAAGTCGCAGGGCGTTTCAGGTACGGGTGATAAGCGCGCCTGAGATGTCGCTCGTACCGCCGTCTTCCAAAGTCTGCCGAAGGATGTCAGCTGATCTTTCCCGGGACCTTTTCCGAAGTCCATCCTGTGTCAGCTATCGGGTAATGGTTCGTCCTATGCCCGTCATTGAGCAATACAGCTTGAGCACACCTTAAGGCACACTCCTTTGACGCCGGTCTGTAATACATCTCGATTACAGCCTTTCCAACCCTAGGATCACCATTTTGAACTGGACATATGCGAATCTCGCTGCAAGCTCATTTCCGTAATCGCCCCGAATACACTGTAACCAATTCAAACCTCTTTTTTCCCCATACCCTATTATTGCGTCTCGGAAAAGAGATCTGTGAGACGTCCGACGGAACGGGAGTGACCGAACATGGACAGACTGAACGAATACTTGAAAAGTATGGAATTCAAGAAGCGCGCGGTGGGTGGCCTTGATGAGGAAGATGTGCTCTCCCGGATCCGGGATATACGCGATCTGGCTCAAGATGAGATAGCCTCCCGCGACAGGCGCATCAGTGAGGTGAATGCTGAACTGGCCTCTCGCGATAAGCGTATCAACGAGGCGAATGCTGAACTGGCCTCTCGCAATGAGCGCATCAGCGAAATTGAGGCTCAGTTTGCAACGTCCCAGGAGCGCCTGCGCCGTTGCCAGAACTCCTACGAGGCCTTAAAAAAGGAAAAAAACCTGCTTGATAGCCGCATTCAGGAAATAGGCGATGAGCCGTTGCGCTATCAGGAAGCCCGCAAGCAAGCCGACTTGGCGAAACAGGAATACAGCTCCAAGTATTCCGAGCTCACCACAGCGGTAAAGGTGCTGCAGGATGTCAAACGCGACACCGAGAAAAAGGTTCGGCAAGAGGTTCGGGAGGCGCTGCAGGAAGAGGAGCAGCGTGCCCGCGAGACCATGCTTGCTAAGGTGGAACAGGAGCGCGACGATGCCCAACGCCAGATCGACCAGCGCAAGCGCGAAGCGAGCATTGAGGCGGACAGGACCCGCCGCGAGGCGGAGGCTGAGGCGGATAGGATCCGCCGTGAAGCGGAGGCGGAGGCCGAACAAATCCGACACGACTCTATGATCGAGGTTGACAGGCTCAGGCGGGAAATAGAAGTGCTTCGCGTGCAGAAACAGAAGCTGGCCGAGTCTCTCCGCGATCGGCGCGATCAGCTGAACCGCCACCTAAGCTGGATAGATCAGCAGCTCGGCATGGAGGATGAATCAGATTCCGTGACGGTCACGTATGACCTTGAAAGCGCGGACTACTCGACGGACTTGGGCGCAGACCGCCGTGGTAAACATGTCGTTCACTCAGACTTCCTTTTCTAGAAACCAGGACACCCTTGAGGCGAGGGTCGTGTCCGAGGCGAGAGATTCCGAAGAATCCAAGGCTCGGGCATCCCGCAATACGAAGTCGCCCGATGGGCAATCCGGAGGGTCAGCTGATGGGCACTCCGATGGGCAGCCTAGCGAGTCTTCCTTTGAAGTCGCGGATTCCTTCGAGGTCGAAAGTGATGCTGAGGATCCGCTTGCGACCCGCCTTGGCAAGGTGAGAAGGCGCCGCGGCGCACGGGGGCTTGTGCTTTCGCTTATCGCCACGGCGCTCGTCGTGTTTTTAGCCTTCGGGGTGGTACTTGCGGTGGCCGTGGTAGAGGGCGATTCCATGTCACCTGCCCTCGAAGAGGGTGACGTGGGCGTGTTTCTGCGCGTCGGCGCACAATATAAGACGGGCGATGTCGTGCTGGTGCGCTTTGATGAGGAAACGGTGCAGGTCAAGCGCGTTGTTGCCCTGCCCGGACAGACGGTGGACATACAGGAGTCCACAGGCGCGCTCATCGTGGACGGAGAGGAGCTTGTAGAGTCCTACGTCTACGATGCGACCCTGAAAAAGCAGGGGGTGAGCTATCCGGTGACCTTGGGCGAAGACGAGTATTTCGTTCTCGGCGACAACCGGAGTAACTCCCTTGACAGTCGCAACTACGGGCCGGTTACCTCCGATCAGCTTGTCGGAAAACTTCTTTTTATCGCATTTCGGTGGGAGTTGTAAGATACCCTCCCACCTGCTGTTTTGCGTCGTGGTCTGCTGTGGTTTGAAGGCTGTAGTTTGGGATTTGAAGGCGTGATGGACTGTCGCTATTGAATCTCCCTGAAGGATTGATTTTATCGGGTGGGCGGCCAAGAAGCAGCCCTCCGTCCTACATTCACGACAACACGTACTACTGCCTTGACGCAGGTTACGACATCACAAACGCAAGCCTTTTTGCCCTGCCGAATGCGGGCAGTGGGCTTTTCTGGTGGATGTGGCCGCTCATTGGACTCGGTGTGGTTGTGGCTGCTCTCGGTATGAGGGAAACGCTTAGACGCTACAACCGCTCACGACGGGTGAACGCACTTCGCGGCTCATTAGGAATCCAACACTGAGCCTTACAGTCGCACCCTAGGGATTGGTACTGCACTGTGTGTATGTCAAAAGAGGAGGAAGATAGCTGATCTGAAAATGCTCTGAGTGTACCGATCTAAAAGCGCTACGATCGGAGAGGTTGTGTAAGCGGGTGTACGAAAGATGGGAGGTCGGATTTGAAGCGCAGGTTGATACTTGTTCTGTGGATCCTCGTGCTTCTCTCTGGCGTGTGCATTATGCTCTACCCCACGGTAAGCTCGCTTATCAACCAGCACAATGCGTCTCAGGTGATAACGAGCTACGAAGAGGTGGTGTCAGGGCTTTCCGAGGAAAAGATGGCCCAGATGATGGAATCCGCCGACAACTACAATGCGCGTTTGAGCGCAAGCCCCGTGGTCATGACCGACCCCTTCGATCAGGAAACGGTGCGTTTTGCCCTTGAAGGGTACTACGACGTGCTTGATGTGGACGGCGAGGGGATGATGGGCTATATCGACATCCCCACTATCGGCGTACATCTTCCTATCTATCACGGCACCACCTCCGCAGTGTTGGAACGGGCGGTGGGACACCTGGAGGGTACCTCGCTTCCCGTGGGGGGTGAGAGCACTCACACCGTGCTTTCCGCCCACCGCGGTCTTACCGAGGCGCGCCTTTTCACCGACTTAGATCAGTTGGTGGAAGGTGACACCTTTTCTATTACCGTACTTAATGAGGTGCTTACCTACGAGGTCTACGACATTGAGGTGGTGGAACCTACCGATGTTGACTCGTTGAACATCCAGGTTGGCGAGGATCTCTGCACGCTTGTTACCTGCACGCCTTTAGGTATCAACAGCCACCGTTTGCTCGTGCACGCGACGCGCATTCCCACGCCCGAGGATCCGGTCGATACGGTGGTGCAGGCAGCGGTGTTTTCGTGGTGGTATTTTGCCGTTGGCGCGCTTGTTGTCCTTGTCGCCCTGATCGTGTTGGGCAGGATTGTCAGGAAGGCAAGGGACCGCCAAAGGCGCATCCGAGTGCTGTGGAAGGAGTTGAGCAGCTGATGGGGGTGCCAAAACATGCGGCGGCGGATCTGAACCCGAAGGCGGATGAGCCGAGGCTTGCGGCAGATGAGGTGAGTTCGATGCCGGTTGAATCGATGCGTGCGACAGATCCGGCGAAGCCTGTGGTGGCGGATCTGAAAAATGGGATTCACGGCCATGCGCCAAAGATGAGCCTTTGGCGAAAAATAGCGCTGGGGTTTTCTGTTGTCCTGCTGCTCGTTGGGGTGGGAATCATACTCTACCCTCTGGTTCAGCAATGGCTCTACGACCGAAACGTTGATGAGCTTGTGGAGAACTTCGATGCGCGAGCTCTGTCACTGCGGGAGGAAGCCCAGCTTGAAGATGGAACCCCTTTGGATCTTTCGGCACTTCTTGCGGCGATGCAGGCATACAACCGCGAGATCTATGAAAACGGTCAGGAAGGCTTCCGTGATGCGTGGAGCTATCAGGTGCCGAGCTTTGATCTGACCGAGTGGGGTCTACCCGATAACATGGTGGGCTATATTAACATTCCGGCCATGGGGGTGACACTTCCCATTTATTTGGGAGCGAGCGAGGCGAACATGACCATCGGAGCGGTGCATCTCTCGCAAACGAGCCTGCCCATCGGCGGTGATAACGTCAATTCGGTCATAGCTGCCCATCGGGGCTACTGGAGCGGCCTGGCGATGTTTCGCGATATTGAGCTTATCGAGATTGGTGATGAGGTCTACATCACGAACTTCTGGGCGACGCTTACCTATCGGGTGGATGAGATCAAGGTAATCTTGCCCACCGACACCCAAGAGGTTTTGATCCAGGAGGGGCGCGACATGGTGACGCTTATCACCTGCCATCCTTACGGAGACAACACCTTTCGCTACGCGGTATACTGCGAGCGGGTGGACTGATATGATAAGAACAGAGACGTAGAAATAATGACGATAAACGCAAAACGCAAGGAAAGGCAACAACGCGATGTTGGAGCAGAAAAGACCAAGGAGACTATTAACGCTGGTGCTGTGCTTCGTGCTGGCCGTATCGGGAGGTGGCGCGCTCGTGTTTCCGGCCATAGCGGTGGGCGAGTGCACCTGCGAGATTGAGGTTCATGGAACTAACTGCCCGCTTTCGCGGTGCACCTGCGAAGATGTTACGGCAGAAGAGCATGCCGAGAACTGCGCGCTCTACGACCTCAACTCTGATCTGACCGAATGTATCTGTGATGCAGATGTTCACGCGCAGGGATGCTCCCGCTATCAAAGTGCGGGCACGGCCTTAACCTCTACCTTAGAAGCCGCAGAAGATGCGACTGTCACAGGTGCAGTCGAATCCGATGATGTTACGGATGCAACCTCTGACGATGTGACGGATGAATCCGACGATGCGACGGATGGGGACGCATCCGTAACCGAGCAGGACCCTGAGGATTCCGATGATGAGGATGCTACTTCGGATAGCTCTTCTTCAAGCAGCTCTTCATCGTCTAGTTCCTCATCAAGCAGTTCATCTTCGAGCAGTTCGTCATCAAGCAGCACAAAAACTGAGAGCGAAGACTCCTCAACCGATAGCGACGACACTGCAGAGAGCGCGGACGCCGATGAGGACGAAGAACCCGTGATGGAGTCCCTTGAGACGGTGGTGCCCGATGATCTTGATGCGATGGAGGATGACTGGGAGTATCCTTCCGGCTGGTCTGGCTATGGCGAGGGCCAGATGGAAGGCAACCTTATCGTTGCCGTTGAGGCTTTCGCGCTCGAAAGCGCAGTCGAGAAGCGCGTGAGCGAAATCCAGGATGTTCTTTCTAATGGCGACAACGCACGTCTCGTGGAGAGCGGCGGCAGCTTTTCTGATGTGCTTGCGGTGTATGCAGCCCTTGTTGATGAGGATGAGGACTACCCCTATGGCGTGAGCCTGGAGACCTCCGAGGACGTGGAGCTGTTCCGCAGCGTGTACTGGAGTATGACGCAGGTGACGGGCGTGTCTAATGCTGAGGGTGCTATTGTGTCCGTGCGCCACCTAAGCGTTGAGGAGGGTCTTGCGCTCTATGAAGTTGATGAGGGGACAGAAGAGACCGCCGTCGCCCTTGCAGAGCAGAGCGACGTGGTTGATGCCATCGTGGATGAGAGCATCTTTGCAATCCTGACGACTGAGGAACTTGAGGAAGTCTTGGCAACGGTGCCCGAGGACATCTCGCCCGCCCGCCGCTCCGTGCTTTTAGCGGGGGTATCGCTTGTGGGCAAGGTTGGTTACTTCTGGGGT
>CAZLKG010000088.1:0-7195 GCA_964560045.1 uncultured Slackia sp. | reverse complement strand
CCATGTTTCTCAAGTCCTCTCTTCCGTGCAAGACCGCTTGCTGCGGCATCTTGGGTTTCTCGTGCCAGATTTGGTTCTCGTCCTGCTTTTCATCCTGGCTACCCGATGCCCGCTTCAGGCGGTCTTGCGTAGCGGGCTTTCCCGCCGACCGGTGTTTCCTCATTGCCTTCAATACCTCTGCGCCCGCCGCTCACGCTCAAATGATGTTCGCGCTTACAGATTGCGTCTGTGGCATTGAGCCTTTCTGCACGTTTGGAACTATAAAACCTAAGTGCTTTGCTGTCAAGTTTTCTTATTTTTAATTTTCTATGTTACCTAAATGTCATCTTTGATATTGCCTGAGTGTAGGGCCTTGATGCTGGACATGCGAAAACACGGATGAAAAGCTCGGGGTTTTCCTGCCGTCTGTACCCTAAGCCATCATCAATCGATCTCTTCAAAGAGATCGATCAGTTCTTGCTTTGAGTGGATTTTCATTTTCTTGTAGATATGCTTTATGTGGGTGTTGACGGTATTGCGCGAAATAAACAGGCTTTTGCAGATATAGGGCAAGTCTCTGCCCCTCACGAGACAGGAGGCCACATCTCGCTCGCGGGGCGAAAGCCCGTGGGTGTCGAAAAGCCTTTTGAGCCGCAAATCGAATCCCGTGATTTCCTCCACCGGCTCAACGAGCTCTTTCACAGTGGCAGACCCCTCATCCGACGCGGTTTTCGTAGACGACTCATTTTGTTCTGCCGAAAAAACCGGGACGCAATCCTTTTTGTCGGAGTCGCACGTGAAAGCCACTAACTCATTCTCAGCCGGTTTGATCTTTCGCAGCAAGAAACAAAGCGCCAAGATCATTGCACAGAACGAAATCGCAACAAGCGCAGTTAAACCATAGGTCACAATATCAATGCCGATGTTATCGGCCACCACAACGGCAATGCCCGCAAGTACGGCTCCGCCTTGCGTCGAGGCAAAAACCCTCCCTACCATTTTCGTCGAGCCTTCTCTTACGTCCCCGACAAGACCGACGCATAGCAACCACATGATTGCCCAGAAAAAGATGCCGTCCGTTCGCACAAAAAGAAGCGAAACAGAGGATGTAGAGGTATCAAAAATCGTAAGGGTCATGAGTCCACAGATTGCGAGAAGCATCGCCAGAAACAATGCCACGAAAAAAGATATACGTCGCGCCGGGACAACAAGAAACTTCAAAGAGAAGAAAAGGGCAAAAAGGCTCGCAGCAAAAGCAGAACCGTAACCTAATGGCGTTTCAAGGCTCTTCTCTCCGAGAATAACAGCAACAAAAGACAGGGCAGACCAAACGCAAACGGAAAAGAAAAGAAAGCTCCGGCTGGGCGCAACAGTCACGCCGTAGAATCGCAGCAGATTATCGCAGTGCAGTTGCCGGAAAAACGATTCTTGACCCTGCCACAGAATACTGCAGCAACGCAGAAGGCACCACAGCGACAGCAACGGCATAATCACCAGAAACGCAGCAACAGGAACGATGTATTCGCCCACATGCTCAAGGGTGATTCCGAGGAGACGTCCTAGCAACACGGCCAGGCATACGACGACCCCGGCAGTCTTCGCTCCCAGACGCCCAAACACAACGACCCAAGAAACATATAACACCGCCGAAAAAAGCCCAGAAAGAAAGGCACCTGTGCACGCAAGGGCGTCTGGGGCCAGCGATGCCCCATCCCACGCAACGCCCGCATACATCACAACGGTGCCCAAGCAGGCAAGCAAACCCGAGATTTCAAGGGCAGCGAGCCGTAGCCGCGTGTTAGCAACCGTCTTTTGGGAAATAACAAGAAACCCGATAAGAGCGCCCACAGGCATAAAAATCCACAGGCACGTCGGCGTTGACTCATCAACAAAACCGCCCGCCGGAAGGATGCCGAAAGAGAACACGCCGCAAGTCCAGCTAAAAAATAGACATCCGCCAACACATGCAGAAATCATAAGCGGCCTATTGAGTCTCCAAGAAGACACTGTCCCTCCCCGCTCTTTCGTGTTCCCAATTATATAAGCATCATTCATCCGTCCCGTTTCGACACATGCATGCGGCAAAGATTTCACCGCTGAATGGTGATGCCTTTTATCTGGGAAAATATCCGCATCGCTCCTGCATGGCGATACCGCTTTTCCGGAGTTTGGAAGACAATTATATTCAAGGTAGCAGGGCTAAAGAGGACAGCGCCTGCAATCTCAGGCATGCCGGGATTCACAATTTTTGCGCTTTTTGTAAGCCTTTGGACTTCCTGTTTACGCCCTGTGTTCTGCATGCAAAACAAGGAGGAGCCATGGAAAACACATCGATCAAAAGCACGATCTCGAGACGCAGCTTTCTGGGAGTTGGAGCTACTGCGTTGGCGGCAACGGCGGGATTGGCTGGCTGCTCACCTTCGTCAAACGACAGCTCGAACGATATTTCTGAGGAGATCCCCGCAGAGTCGAGCAGCAACCCGTCATGGCTTGGTGAGGCACCCGAAATCAGTAGTGACGAAATCACAGAGCAACTTGAGTGCGATCTCCTTATCATAGGCGCCGGCAATGCCGGGATGACCGCCGCCGTCAGAGCCGCAGAGTTGGGGCTGGATTTCATCCTTGTCGACAAGCAGGCGGAACCCGGGGCGGAACGAGGTTTTTTCGGAGCGATAAACGATGCCACCGCCCAAGAGAGCGGCTATACCGAAGATGAGATCCAACTGCTCAAAGAACTTGTTCGGTATTCGTCGGGCAAGTGCAACAGCAAGCTCGTTCTTGGCTACCTCCGAGAATCCGGCGAGATGGTTGACTGGCTGGCAGATATCGTTGCCCCATACGGATTTGAGATAACCCACACCGCCGATCGCGGAGTCGAAGATGACCCCTTCTACTATTGTCCTGCAATCCAACACGGTCTCAGCGCAACCGAGGACAGCGATTATGCGGACTATAATCGCCAGGATCTTTTTCTCGACTACATCCAGCAGAAGGGATACGACCTGACAGGGGGATATGATCTCGCCAAGCTCACTCAAGACGAGTCAGGATCCGTGACCGGCGCTATCTTTGACACAGGCGACGGGTACTCCCAGATTGCGGCGACCAATGTCATACTCGCAACCGGAGGATATGCAGACAATCCCGAGATGATGATGGCAATCGCCCCCGCAGCATGCCGAAGCATAGCAGGCTGGATGGTCTATCCCGGCAACGACGGCAAAGGCATCAAAGCCGCCATGTGGGCCGGAGCCGATAAGGACGACGATCCAACACCGATGCTTTTCGACCGTGGCATCGTAGCGCCTGGCGTCGACATTGGTGTTACCGAAGAAAATGGAGAATACTCGGTTCCCAATGGCTATGTAACAACGGCGGACGAATATGTCCCCGCAACCCAGCCGTTCCTCAAAGTGAACCGTAATGGAGAGCGTTTCGCTAACGAAGCCGGACCTTATACCGATATCGTCTGGGCAGCAAGCAATCAACCCGGAAACATCTGGTGTCAGGTGTTTGATGCAAACTATGCAGAGCACTGGGAGCAATTCCACACGCTCGGCTGCTCATCCCTTGCTCGTCTCATTCCCGAGGCTTTCAGCGCGATGACCGATCAGTATGTCGAAAGCGGAGTCATCATGAAGGCAGATACCCTGGAAGACCTGGCATCTCAACTGGGGTTCGAGGACGATGCAGTCGATACCTTCCTTGCGACGGTAGAACGCTATAACGAACTCTACGACAAGGGCGAGGATGAAGATTTCGGCAAGGCGGCCTATCGGCTTTCGCCCATTCGCGAAGCACCCTTCTATGGAGTATGGATTGGAACCAACCTGCTTACTACCGAAGACGGTATCAAAATAAACGAGAAATGCCAGGCTCTTAACACCGAAGATGAACCTATCCCTGGCCTCTATGCCATCGGCGACTGCTCGGGAAGTTTCTTCTCGCAGAACTACCCGTATCTTTTCCCTGGCATCGCCTGCGGTCACAGCATGTATGAAGGTTGGAAGTCCGTAGCGTACATTGCCGGAGAAGACAGCGGGAGCGAATAGTAACTCCTCAGCGCTTCTTGACAGATGCCCCGGAAGGCCGTCTGCGCGGTTTTGCATGTGCGGTCTTCTGAGAAGTTCCTCACACACAGGCAATACCCGCCGCCCAATATCTCGGAACCTTATTGGGCGGCAGGCCGCTGCTTGATGCACTTGACGAAATGCTGCTACTTCATCAAGTTTGCTATCTGGTTGGCGAAGGCAACCGGATCGGGCACGGGCATGCCCTCCACGAGAAGGGCCTGGTTGTACAACAGGTCGGCGTAGTTTTTCACCTTCTCTGAATCACCCGTATCCTGTGCGGTTTTGAGCGTAGCGAAGATCGGGTGCTGGGCGTTGATTTCCAGTACACGCTGGCTCTTCATGCCATCGCCCGCATCGGGCATCTGCGAAAGAACCTTTTCCATTTCAAGCGACACGAGTCCCTCGGTGGTGATACACGCAGGCGCATCGTCCGCTGAGTTCAGGCGCGTGGATACACTCACCTTGGTTACCTCATCGCCCAATGCCTCCTTCATGGCCGCAAACAGCTCCTCGCTTTCTTTGGCGGCCTTTTCTGCGGCCTTTTTCTCATCCTCGGACTCCAAGCCTAAATCGCCCGATGCCACATTCTTCAGCGGCTTCTCAGTGAACTCTTCCCCTTCGGCAGCAGGCTTACCATAGCCCATCATGGCCTGGAAACAGAACTCATCCACATCCTGGGTGCACAACAGCACGTCGTAGCCCTTACCTAGGACGGCTTTGACCACCGGCATCTTGGCCAGGCGATCGAGAGAATCGCCCGCAGCGTAGAAAATGTCTTTCTGTTCCTCGGGCATGGCGGCGACATATTCATCAAGCGTAATCGCCTTCTTCTCCTTGGCGGAGTAGAACAGCAAAAGATCGGCGAGGTCGTTTTTGTTCATGCCGTAACTCGTATAGATGCCGTATTTCAGACCCCGCCCGAAGTTCTCGAAGAATTTTTCGTAAGTCTCCCGATCGTTGTCACGCATGCTGACCAGTTCGCTTTTAATTTTCTTCTCGAGGCGGCGGGCGATGGCGCGCAGTTGACTGTTGTGCTGTAGCGTCTCGCGCGAGATGTTGAGTTGCAAATCTTGGCTATCAACCACGCCACGCACGAAGTTGAAGTGATCGGGTAGAAGCTCTTCGCACTTCTCCATGATCAGTACGTTGGAGCTGTAGAGGGCCAGACCTTTCTTGTAGTCCTTGCTATACAGATCAAACGGCGCACGGCTGGGAATAAACATCAGAGCATCGTAGGTGAGCGCGCCCTCAGCATGCACGGTTGTAGTGCGCACAGGATCGGCGTAATCGTGAAAATCAGACTTGTAGAACTCGTTGTACTCCTCTTGGGTCACATCAGCCTTGCTGCGCTTCCAAATAGGAATCATCGAGTTGATGGTCTCCGTCTCGGTGTAGTGCTCGTATTCGGGCTTGTAGTCATCACCGGCATCTTCGGGCTTAGGCTTCTGACGCGTCTTGTTGCACTCCATGGTGATGGGGTAGCGCACGTAGTTGCTGTATTTCTTGATAAGGTTCTTCAGGCTCCATTCGGAGAGATAGGTATCGTAGTCCTCCTCATCAGTATCGTCTTTGAGAGTGAGGA
The DNA here is from genome assembly GCA_964560045.1 of uncultured Slackia sp. Lineage (GTDB taxonomy): Bacteria > Actinomycetota > Coriobacteriia > Coriobacteriales > Eggerthellaceae > Slackia. The sequence goes on along the minus strand of CAZLKG010000088.1, from coordinate 1,561 downwards.
TGACGTCTGTCCCATGATCCTCGCGCGTCGTATCAGCAATGGTATAGCCCTCCACGCCATCGCTCTTCCACATCCACGCCTCATCCGATCCGTACGCCTTAGAGATGACGCGCACCTCCTTGGCTACCATGAAGCTGGAGTAGAAACCGACGCCAAACTGACCGATGATGTCCACATCATCGACCTCAGCCGCAGAGTTTTCGTCTTTGAATTCAAGGGAGCCGGAGTGCGCGATGGTTCCTAAGTTTTTGTCGAGTTCGTCTTTGGTCATGCCGATACCCGAATCGGACACGGTCACGGTGCGAGCCTCTTTGTCGAAGGCCACGTGAATGAATAGCTCATCTTTGGACAGTTTCACATCGGAATCTGTCAGGCTTTTGAAATAGAGCTTATCCACCGCATCGGATGCGTTGGAGATGAGTTCGCGCAAAAAGATCTCGCGGTTGGTATAGATCGAATTGATCATAAGGTCGAGGAGCTTTTTGCTCTCCGTCTTGAACTTCTTCATGAAGCGTGGCCTTCTTTCCATTGTCTCGTGCCTGTCGAAGGAGCGCATCGGATTGCGGAGGCTGCCGTCGCCTAAAGGTCACCCGGGAGGGCTGCCATCGCCTAGGGGTACCCAGCGAAGAGGTCGCATCCGGGGAAAAGTGCCCCGGGAAGTAACCGTCACCCAGGAAGCCCTCTAGGGCAGCGGGCGTCACCCGAGAATGCCCAGGGAGGCAATCGTTGCCTAGGGACATCCAGATGCGTATCCGTCATCTGGGGAACAAATGTGTTCCGGGCAGATACCGCCGTCCTTCGAGCTGTCTCCAATAATTAGCACTCGATTGATTTGAGTGCTAGAGCGGATTCTAGTCACACACATAGGCATGTCAAGCGACCCGCTCACAACATCACGCAATGTTGATGTTTCGTTGCAGTCGAAAAAATACGAAGGATGCGCTAAGCGTGAGCGAGCAAAAGCAATAGAGAAGGCCAACAGGTTTATCTCTAACCCTTCTGCCTATACGAAAGCAACAAGTTATGGTGCTGCCCGCTACGTTAAAGACTTCGCCTTTGATACGAGAACCGGGGAGATAGTCGAAGGGCGCAAACTCACACTTAGCTCAAAAGCCTCACTATCGACAAGGTAACAGAGATTTTAGCCAAAGTTGCTTAAGGCTTGCTTCTACAGGCAAAATAATCGTTTCATTTCCTGTATAGAGGCAGGCCAAAGGCTAGTTTTTCCAAATTTGCTGAGGAAAATAGGTTGTCTGCCTCGCAGGATAAACAAAGCGGTATTATGGGTTTGTTTTGATGTCGCCGATATTGTGGCAATGATGAACTCGGGTTAAAAGTAGGCAGAATTGCTTAAAACAGTCCGAGCGTGAACCTAAACAAAATGCATCCTAGTCTGTTGGAGAAAGGGAGTAAATGGATCTGCAGAAGCGAGCAAATATTCTTGATGTATATAAATCAAGGAGGTATCCAAAGGAAGATTATCCAAAAGGCACTATTAAGGTGCTGCTAATCACGAACGTAGATTCAGATAATTTAGGTGATCACGTAATTGAGATTTGCG
>CAZLKG010000087.1:0-7377 GCA_964560045.1 uncultured Slackia sp. | reverse complement strand
GTCCAAATGCCACGAGAGCTACAAACTTATACTCTCGAAATATCGCAGTGACTACGATCGCAACAAATACGCGAAAGCGAAGCTCGTACTTAGAATTGCGGCTTCGGCATATAAAGCTGGCAAAGCGCTCGCCTCGGCGGGCTTCTCCCTTTCAGCATGTCTGATCAGTCCACGATGCGTCATTGACGTCATCCGCAGGAAGGTCACTCATACGGCGTTTTCCGATTACTACTCAGATGAGCGGCTCAATAAAGCTCTGAATATTCGATAACGGGTCGCGAGGCTGGATAACAATGATTGAGAAGCGGAAAACATGCCCATCGATGAGCGAGGCTATAGAGTCTGCATTGCAGACTCTAGTCGAGCGCAGACATCGACCGGTCTTTCTATTCGTTGGAAACTCCGTTCTGCATATTGCTGCTCTGAATGCTTTTCTCCTGATGCTTCGAAACGAAGGTGTCGAGGCGTGCGGAGTAGTTTGCGACAACATACCTTCTGACCGAGTCCCGCAATATGATGAACGGGACGTCTTTGCGGTAGATGCAGACAAGCTCGTATTCCTGCGCAACGAAATTGATTATCGCAAACCAAAGCAAAGCGTATCGGCAAAAGTCAAAAGCTCGTTGCGTCCAAATCTCCCGCAGCAAGCGTGCAATATAGACGTTAGCAGGTCATACAAAGATTCCTTCTTCCTCATAGCAACCGATGAAGATTATCCTCCTCTCGAACTCTGGAAGATGGCCAGTACCCAAGGTCTGCAAGTGAAATGCATCCTCGTAGAGGAAGGCATCGGGTCGTACCTTTCGAGGGAATCGACTCGTAGATTCTTTGCTCTGAAAGAGGCCAGTTTGGCCAAGCGAATTAAGCGTTCGGCCAAAGAACGAATCTCAGCGCTGTTTAGGTCCCATTACCGTTCAGTGCTCGACAGCCGCTGTTTGATTGAGCGTTTCTCGGCATACGACAGGTCGCCAGAGGGCGAGCTCATACCGAACAAAGCCTTCATATTCTGGATGAAGCAATCGCTGCAGCAATACAGCCGTGCAAAAGAGATTCACGACCCCGATTTCTCAGGGAAAGTCGTGATAGTGGGAACCAACTTCCAAGAACTCGGCGACGAGAGTCTGGAGCGCGCGTTTCTTGAACGCATAGCCCGCGTGGTCGAAGCCTGCGGACTCAGACCTTATCTCAGGCCACATCCCAGATCAAGAAACATCGAACGCTACAAAGAAGCGGGAATCGAAGTCGATGAATTCGGAAAGGTTCCCTTTGAAGCCGTGCTCTCAGCAAGTAAGGCTATGCCGGTGGCGATGGTTGGTTTGGGCAGCTCAAGCCAATTGCTTGCCAATACATTCTGGGGGGTTCCCTGTTTCAACGTTACCCCGATCCTCATCGACGAAGCAAAGGGAAAAGGATCGATGACCCAAGTCATGCGAGCTTTTGGGCACCGGGCCACTCAGTTTTCGAGAGCGTTTCCGGGATGCATGCCATTGGTTGATGACGACGAGACGCTTCGGTGGTCTCTCCTGATCTTGTCGAGAAAGAAAGAAAAACAGATACCGGCCAGAGCTTCGAGCGAATCGGGATTGAAGGCTCATTCATCTGGAGGAAAGTGAGATGTCGTCAAAATCAACAGCAAAGACGGTCTTGTGGTCGTTCCTTGAGCAAGGGGGATCGAAGGTCGTTTCGCTTCTTGTGCAGATAGCTTTGGCTCGCCTGCTGTCTCCTGAGGCTTTCGGAATAATGGCAATCCTACTGGTGGTTACAGATATCGCGGATGCCTTGGCGCAAGGCGGACTCGGGTCGGCGTTGATCCAGCGAAGCAAGAGCGATGACGCTACCGTTTCGACGGCGTTCTGGCTAAGCGTAGCGTTCGCTTTGGTTCTGCTTCTGGCTATTCTGCTGCTCGCGCCCGTCCTCGAAGGCTTCTACGGAATGCCCGGTCTTGGAACTTATCTCAGCGTTCTTTCGCTAGTGGTTCTCTTCAATTCGGCGAATTCGATTCAGAGGTCGATTCTTCAAAAAGCGATGAATTTTAAGAGCCTGTCTGTAGCCACCATCTGCGCCGCTGTCGTTTCTGGAGCAATAGGGGTTGCTGCGGCGTTTGCTGGATTGGGTGTATGGGCGCTAGTTGCCCAGTCTCTGTCTCAAAGCGTTGCTACGTGCATCACGATGGCGTTGAAGGTTCCATGGAGGCCTACGTTGACCTTTCGCCGTCAAGAGGCAAAGGAGCTGTTCTCGTATGGCTGGAAGATTGCGGCAACAAGTATTCTTGGCGTGCTCTACAGCGGCATCTCAGACCTGGTGGTAGGCAGGACCTGCTCTGCAACCGCTTTGGGCTACTACAGCCAGGGGCGTAAGTATCCCATGGCCGTTATTTCGATGGGGACGAACGCCATACAGAACATGATGTTTCCCGCATTAGCGAAGAAGCAGAGAGATCGTGCTGCGTTTGTTCAAGCAGCAAGGCGCACCCTTCTGACGGGTTCGTTCGCCATCGCGCCGTTAGCTTTGTTTTGCGCATCTGCAGCCGAGCCCATTGTCGAGCTGTTGCTGTCTTCAAAGTGGCTCTCCTGCGTCCCTATCTTCCAAATGGTGTGCATCTCTCACTCGGTCATGATGCTGACGCTAACGAACAGCCGGGCGATACTGGCGATGGGGCGAAGCGATCTGTATCTGAGGATGCAAATCATCAAAGTAGCGATAGGATCGACCTTAATATGCGGAACTGCCCTTGCAACGCAGGATATATACTATACGGCCTTTGCAACTTGCATTATCACGCTTATAAACTCGCTGCTTATCGACACTTCGTATGCAAATGCGGCTTACGGCTACTCTGCAGCACGGCAGGTAAGAGACCTGTTACCAACTATTGCAATCGCAGCGGGAGCCGCCGCAATCGCTCACTCCCTCTCTCTGCTCATCAGCAACTACGCGGTGTTGTTGGTCGTTCAGCTGATCGTGTACTGGGGCTCTTATCTTGGAGCCTCATGGCTGCTGAAGGTCGAAGGGATGCGCGACTTCGTAAGTTTGGTTAAACAGCTGATCAGTACGAAAAGGGATAGGGGAAATCGATGAGGATCGCCTTTCTTTCCGGTGCAGACAAAAACGCCGGGGATTACTTAATTGCACATAGAAGCAAGCTTCTACTAAAGGGCCTGCTGAAAGACTGCGAAATAGTCGAGTTTGCGCGAAATAAACCACTGGATGAAAGACTGAGCGAAATCAACTCCTGTGACGTAGTCGTTTTCGCGGGAGGCCCAGGCTACGTTTCCAACATGTATCCAGAAAAGTTCCCTTTGGTAGACGGCCTGAGTTCGATTCACTCGCGCCTTTTCGCATTGGGGATGGGTTCGCGCTCTTCAATGCAAAACGCTGAGAAGACCGCATTCACGCCGAGGGCGCGTGAGCTATTGAATCGGTTTGAGGCCGACGGATTTGGCTTAGGATGCCGCGATATGCTAACCAAACGAATCCTCGAGAACAACAGGTTCGAGTCGGCAGTGTTCACCGGATGTCCTGCATGGTACGACTTGAGCAAAGTCCACATACCCGAGCTGTTAACGAAGCCGAGCAAAAACGAAGTGCGGAGGATAGCCGTCTCGGACCCTGCTGTATTGCGAAACATCCCTGCAGCAACGCATCTGCTTTCGAATCTGAAAGAAGCCTTTCCTTGCGCGGAAACAATCCTGGTAATGCATCGTGGGTGGACAGAAGACGAGTTCACATCTCATGAATTAGCCAACGCTCAAATCGAATTGGTGAAGTGGGCTCGCCGTGAAGGAATAGAGGCAATCGACATCTCCTACTCTCATGCTGGATTTTCGATATACGACGATTGCGACTTGCATATCGGTTACAGAGTTCATGCTCACCTGTACAACATTAGCCAAAGAAAGCCTTCATACCTAATCGAAGAAGACAGTAGGGGGTACGGCGCAAATGAGGCGCTGGGCTGCACATCTCATATCGGATTAGAAGAACCCGGGATAGCAGAGAGTCTTGTTTCAAAGGTCATCAGAAAGAGCGCCTTCTCTGCATTTGGCGAAAAAAATAGGCGCGAAAGCGCTCGCAAAATGACCCAACACGTTCTCGGTGATATCGAGTGCGACTACCTTGAGGCAGGCAACGAGTGCAAGTGCGCAAGCGAAAGCTTTAGTCGAATTGAAGAACATGTACTCAGATTGAAAGAAGTCTCCACGATTTCGTGCAACAAGGAGAGTAGATGAACATCCTAGCTGTCATCCCCGCTCGTGCTGGGTCTAAGGGCATCCCCAACAAAAACGTCCGCATCGTGGCGGGCAAGCCGCTTGTGTACTACGCGATAAGGAAAGCGCTCGACTCGGAGATGGTCACGGATGTCGTGGTCACCACCGACTCGGATCAGGTACGCATCATCGCCGAGCAGATGGGCGCCCGCGTCCACATGCGCGCTCCCGAGCTCTGCGCCGATGACGTGGCGCTCGACGCGGTGGTGTGGGACGCCGCCTTTGGAGAGGGGGCCGAGGCCCCCGAGGGTGGCTGGGACTGGATCGTCACCATGCAGCCCACCTCGCCCACACTCTCGGTCGCCACGCTCGACGTGGCCATCAGGAAGGCGATAGAGGGGGAGCTGGACACCCTCATCTCCGTCGTGAACGACCCGCGCCTCTCCTGGGCCGACGACGGCGAGGGCGGGGTGCGTCCCAACTACGAGGCGCGCGTCAACCGCCAGTGGCTGCCCGCCGACTACGCCGAGACCGGGGCGTTTGTGGTCTCCAGGGCCTCCTGCGTTACGCCCGAGACCCGTTTCGGGGAGAATGTGGGCGTCTACGAGGTGCCGTCCGCCGAGGGCATCGACGTGGATACCTTCGACGACCTGCGCGCCGTCGCGGCGCACCTGGAGGGCGAACGGGTCGCCATCTACGTCAACGGCAACAACACCCGCGGCATCGGCCACATCTACCGGGCGCTCGAGATGGCCGACGAGTTCTACTCCAAGCCCGACATCTACTACGACTCGAATCAGACCGACCGCGCCGTCTTCGGCGAGACCACCCATAACCTCATTCCTGTGGACGGCATCGCCGACCTCTTCGAGTGCGTCAAGGGCAAGGGCTACACAGTCTTCATCAACGACATCCTCGCCACCTCCATCGACTACATGATAGGCCTGCGCTCGGTGGTGCCGGGGGCCAAGATCGTGAACTTCGAGGACGATGGCGAGGGAATATACAGGGCGGACCTGGTGTTCAACGCCCTCTACCGCGACACCGACCTGCCGCAGGTGCACGCCGGGGAGAAATACTACATAGCGTCGAAGGCGTTCATGTTCTACAAACCGATCGAGATCAGGGACAGGGTGGAGCGCGTGCTCCTCTCCTTCGGCGGGGCCGACCCGCAGAACTATACCGATCGCCTGCTCGAGATCGTCGTCTCGGATCCAAAGTACCGGCAATATCATTTCATCGCCGTCATCGGGCGTGCCAAGAAGAACGTCGAGAGGCTCCTGGGGTACAACTCCGAGCCCAACGTGGACGTTCTCTACGACGTCGCCAACATGCCTGAGCTCATGAGCGCCTGCGACGTGGCGGCCACCTCGCGCGGTCGCACCGGCTATGAGCTTGCCATCCTCGGTATTCCCTCGATCGCGATGGCTCAGAACCGCCGCGAGGAGAAGCACGGCTTCGTCTGCAACGAGAACGGCTTCACCTACCTCGGCCTCAACCCGCCTGACGAGGTCATCAAGTCAAACCTCAACATGTACCTGGGCCTGTCGTGCGAAGCTAGGCAGCGCTTCCAGGACATGCTGCTGTCCCACGACCTTCGCGGGGGCAGGAAGCGCGTCATGGCCCTCATCAGCAGCCTATAAAACCCGGAAGAAGGGAAAGACAATGAGAACGACCAACCCCTACCTGATCGCCGAGATGGGCGTCAACTTCTACGACACCGCGAAGGCTGAGGACATCACCCCCATGGAGGCCGCCAAACGCTACGTCGACGGCGCGGCCGAGGCCGGGTGCGACTGCGCCAAGTTCCAGTCCTACAAGGCGGGCACCATCGTGTCAAAGAACTCGCCGGCCTACTGGGACCTCACCAAGGAGCCCACGAAGACCCAGTACGATCTGTTCAAGAAGCACGACTCCTTCGGCGAGGCGGAGTTCGCCGAGCTCTGCGAGTACACGCACTCCAAGAGCATGGACTTCACCTCCACCCCCTTCGACTATGCGAGTGCGGACTACCTCGAGAAGTACGTCGACTTCTACAAGATCAGCTCGTCCGACCTCTCCAACCTGCCCTTCATCGCCCATATCGGAGCCAAGGGCAAGCCGGTGGTGATTTCGGTGGGCGCCGCTTACCTCTCCGAAGTGGACGAGGCCGTACGGGCCCTGAAGGGTGCTGGGTGCTCCGATATCACGCTGCTGCACTGCGTGCTCAGCTACCCGACCTCCCCGGACGACGCCAACCTGCGCGTCATCGAGACCCTGAAGGCGGATTTCCCGGACGTGCGCGTCGGCTTCTCCGACCACGTCGCACCCGACCCCACCATGCTGACGCTCGCGACGTCCTACCTGCTCGGGGCCGAGGTCATCGAGAAGCACTTCACCCTTGACAAGGGCCTGCCCGGCAACGACCACTACCACTCCGGTGACGTGGGGGACTTCAAGCGCGCCGTGGAGAACTTTCGCTGGATCGACCGCGTGCTCGGCTCCCCCGAGAAGACTGTGCTTCCTTGCGAGGAGATGCCGCGCCGCGAGGCGAGGCGTTCTCTAGTTCTGACCCGCGACATGAAGGCGGGCGAGGTCATCGTCAAGTCCGACCTCATGCCCAAGCGCCCCGGCACCGGCATCCCGGCGAAGTTTGAGGACATCGTCGTCGGGCGCGCCGTGAAAGCCAACCTCCCCGAGGACACCGTGCTCACCTGGGATATGGTGTAGAGGTATAGCCGCGCCGTCCGCCTTGCCGGTTTCCACTTTGATTCCGGATTGCGATGGGCGAAGTCGAGGTGTTCGTCTTTCGCTTCTTGGAATAGAGCTGTAGCGATGCGCTTGAGTCAGAAAGGAACATGAAATGAAAGAGTACAAATCGCCCATCATCACTGAATGCAGCCTTATGCTCATGGAGCTCCAACTGCAGCTTAACTGCCTTTCCACTCAGAACGTCGATTGCTGTGATTAGGGGAGGGGAAGGGTGTCTCCCATAAGGAAGGACCTGTTTGAAAAACCTATCGGGACTCACTCGTCCTTGCCTGTGCGGACGAACACGACTTACCGGACATCGGTTACGCCTGCTGCCTCGAGGGTGTGGCCGTTGACGTCTGGAATCTTTTGCGGGAAGGCGCTGACGAGGGGAAATCGTACAGGTCCTGAATTCCGAGTACTTGGTAGATCTAGGCAG
>CAZLKG010000086.1:0-7440 GCA_964560045.1 uncultured Slackia sp. | reverse complement strand
TCCATTCACCTTGCAACAGATTACCCAGCGAAAGGGGGCCAAAACTGCTTCGATGAAGCGTTGTGACCGGGTGGCCTACAAACTCGCACATACGCCTCACCTGACGCTTGCGTCCCTCGTGAATGGTGATACGCAAAAGACTGGAAGTATCGTTGACCTCCATCAGCTCAACCTCAGCCGGAAGGGTCATGCCGTCTTCCAGCTCAACGCCCGCACGTAACGCCCGCAGCTGCTTGACCCCCATTCTGCCTTCCACGCGCACGATATAGGACTTGTCCACATGGTGGCGCGGGTGCAGCAGAGTGTTGCCCAACTCTCCGTCGGTAGAAAACAGCAGGATGCCGGTGGTGTCCAGATCAAGCCGGCCTATGGGGAACAAGCCCGGATAGCGCGACCTCGGAACCAGATCAGCAACCGTAGGACGACCGAAGGGATCCGACATCGTGGTGAGATATCCTGGCGGTTTGTTGAGCATGAGCGTAACGGCGCTCCCGGACAAATAAACCTCACATCCGTCAACGCTCACCGTGTCGGCGCTCGGATCAACCCTGCTTCCAAGCTCGGTGACCACCTGTCCGTTCACGCGCACGCGGCCCGCGCTCATCAGATTCTCGCTGCCACGGCGACTTGCCACCCCGGCACGAGCCAGAAACTTCTGCAGGCGCATGGGAACCACGCGTGCCTCGGTTGAGGGAGTCTGTTTCGAGGCGCCTTGATCAAAGGAGGCTGTTTTGGATGAGGTTGAGGTGGTTGAGGAGGAGATGGTGATGAATGAGGGTGCCTCGCTGGTAAATCCACAGGAGGGCATCTCGCCTTCACTGATAGTCTTACCTCCTTCCCTGATAACCTTATCAGGGCAAGCCATCGGAGGCCTCCTGCTCGACGGAGGGCAAATTGAGGGTTAAATCGAGCTTGAGATCACCGTCGTAGAACGACTCGGCCTCAGGTGCACCGGAATGTTGTACACCAAGCCTCCTGCGGATAAGAGCGCGACTTTCCTCATCAAGGGCAAATTCCTCCAAGTCGGGCAACTCGGAGAGCGAGGCCAAACCGAATTTCTCCAAAAACGAATGCGTAGTGGCATAGAAGATGGGCTGCCCCGGACTTGCCTCGCGCCCGGCCTCGCGCACCAGACCCTTCTCGATGAGCGAACCAATGGGACTGTCTGAATTCACGCCGCGAATCGATGCCACCCCTGCACGCGTAATAGGCTGGTTGTAGGCGATTATGGCAAGGGTCTCAAGCGCGGCACCAGAGAGGCGACGCGCATCCCACGAGATGACATATTTCTCGATAAGATCGTGGTAGCGAGGATGGGTATACAGACGCCAGCCGCCCGCAACCTCGTGCAACTGAATGCCGGCGTCCTGATCGGATAAACGCCTCGAAAGCGCCTCAAGCGCGTTGAGGGTGGTAGATACATCTATATCGAGCATGTCTGCCAGCGTCATCGCACTCACCGGCTCATCACTCACGAACAGAAGCGCCTCAATGGCAGCTGTTATGCTCTCTTCGGACATGTCAACAAAGCTCACTGCGTCCCTCCCTCGCCTTTTTCGCCCTCTTCATCGAATTCGGATCCCTCATCGCGAAACACCAGCTCGCCCGATCCCTCAATGTAGTCAACGGCGATGTCCGAGAGAGGTTCTTCCTGATGCAGATCAATCATTGAGCGCTTGTACAGCTCAAGGAGCGCCAGAAGACTTACCACACGAAGCGGTGTGGTAGATACCTCAGATACAAGCTCGCTGAACATCATGTGTTTGCGCACGCTGATGCGCTGGTGAATGGTTCGCATGTGTTTTTCTACCGGAATGGGCTTGGCGGCTATATGTTCACTTTCCAGCAGAAACACCTCACGTTTTGCCATGGCTCGCACCGCTAAGTGCGCAAGCGAATCAAGGGTCACATGTTCCAGGTAGTCGGGCATAGCTCCCAGAAATTCCCGATCGGGACCAGTTAGACGCGGATGCATACGGCTCTGCTGCTTGAGACGCACGCCTAAAGCGGCTGCAGCGTTTTTGTACTGCTTATAGGCAATCAAGCGCTGTACTAAGATCTCTCGCGCCTCACCGGGCGAGATCTCTCCTTCGTCACTTTCAGGCTCATCGGCGTCACGGGGAACAAGCGCGGCGGCCTTGATTTCGAGCAACGTGGATGCCACAAGAAGAAAATCACTGGCCACGTCGAGATCAAGCTCGCGCATGCGGTCTATATAGGCCAGATATTGATCTACTATTTGGGTGATGGAGATAGATCCAATGTCTACCCGCTGCCTGCTCACCAAATACAAAAGCAGATCGAAGGGACCCTCAAAGCTATCTGTGCGAATGCGGTACGACATGAGTTCCCTAGAGATAATACGGTACGAGCAGGCTCGCCAAATTGCCCGCAGTTGCGTTGAGGTACATGCCTATGGGGTTGACGTTAAAGATATAGGGCACCAGCACCACGATGATCATGAACACCGGAAGGGCGTAACGCTGGATACGATAGTATCCGAAAAGCTGGCGATCATTCAAAAACAGTGCGATGATGCTGGAGCCATCAAGTGGCGGTATGGGTAGCAGATTAAAAAACATCAGATACAGGTTGATGAGGATAAACAACGGAAGAAAGAGCACAAAAAAGTAGAAGAAGATCTCATTTCGCATAAGTACCGTAAAGGCAGACGATGATGGCGAAAGTAAAGCTATCCAAAGTATGAGCGCTGCTAAAAGAGCCATAATCAAATTGGCACACGGTCCCGCCAAGCCCACAATGGCCTCACCCGTGCGCTTGTTTTTGAAATACCGAGGGTTGTAGGGCACCGGCTTGGCATAGCCAACTACCGGCCCACCCATCGCCAACAAGCACAAAGGAAGAATTACGGTACCGAAAGGATCGATGTGTTTGAGCGGGTTTAAGCTCAACCGGCCTTGCGATTTTGCCGTAGGATCACCTAAGCGCGCAGCCGCAAACCCATGCGCCACCTCATGAAATACGATGGCGGGCACAAGGCACACCACGGAGCAGATAATATAGGTGAGATAACTAGAGGACTGATAAAAGCTGCTGAGCATAGACGCGACCTACCTTGCTTTCTTTCGCTGTTTTTTCTTCCGTCACCGAAAAGACGCTAACGCGATGTATCTACGCATCGGCTGCCTGCTTTAGAGTCTCAGCCTCCAGCTCTTCGGTGAGCCGAAGCCATTCTTCCTCGACTGAAGCGAGACGCGCCTTTACGGCGGCATGCTCGGATATCGCGTCGCTGGAAGCGTCTTCGTTGACGTAAAAGTCAGGATCGGCCAGAAGCTCCAAAAGTTCGGCCATGCGCGCACTATCGCGCTCCATCTGAATCTCGAGCTCGGCTATACGCCTGCGATGGCGCTTGAGGGTCGCATAAGCCCGGTTGCGAGCCTGCGCCTCACGGCGCTTCTGTTCCTTGGACTTAGGAGCGCTTCCACGCGGTGCCGTAAGCGCGGGCGTACCACGGGTATCAGGGACAACGCGCTTAGGCGCGCCCTTGGACTGATCCAAAACATCATCACGTGGGGACGGCGAAAGGTCGCGCCCCTCAGCAAGTTGTCCTGACTTGAACAGGTAGTAATCATAATCGCCCTCATAGAGCGTCACTTTGCCACCCACAACTTCGATGATGCGATTGGCAACATTGCGGATAAGGTGCCTATCATGCGTTATCAGCAGAATTGTTCCATCGAAACGTTTGAGAGCCTGCTCGAGCACATCGGCACTGGCAATGTCTAGGTGATTGGTAGGCTCATCCAAACACAGAAGCGGTGTGGGGGCCACAAGCATCTTGGCCAGAGCAAGCCGACATTTCTCACCGCCCGAGAGCACACCTACGCGCTTTTCTACGTCATCACCTTGGAAGAGAAATGCACCTAGGAGCGATCTCACCTGGCTGTTAGTCCAGCCAGAAGCCACGCGATCCAGCTCTTCAAACACGGTGTTACCGACATAGAGTTCTTCGAGCTGGTGCTGAGCGAAATAGGATACTTCTACATGCACACCATACTCAACCGTGCCGGAATCGGGGGCGAGCGCTCCTGCCACCATCTTGAGTAGTGTGGACTTACCCGCGCCATTAGGGCCCACAAGCGCAACCTTCTCTCCACGGTAAAGCGAAAGATCAAGGCCGTCATAGACATGTTTGTCGCCGAAATGCTTAGTCACACCCGAAAGCGATACCACGCGATCCCCCGTGCGCGGTGGCTGAACAAAATTGAAACGCACGGTTTTACGCTCATGGGGCACCTGAATGCGTTCAATTTTCTCCAGCCTACGCAGGCGATCTTGAACTTGCTTGGCCTTGGTGGGCTTGGAACGGAAACGCTCAATGAACGCCTCCATGTGCGCTATCTCTTCTGCCTGCTTGGCGGCAAGCTGTTGTAAGCGCTTTATATGCTCTTCGCGCTGACGAAGATAGGCCGTGTAGTTTCCTCTATACAAACGCAGGTGTCCAGCATCTATCTCAGCCACCTGATCCACCATATTGTCCATAAACGCACGGTCATGAGACACCACGATCACAGCGCCGCTGTAGGCGCGCAAAAAGCCCTCTAACCATTTGACACTCTCGAGATCGAGATGGTTGGTAGGCTCATCAAGCAGCAATACCTCAGGTTTGCGAACGAGAAGTTTGGCCAACGCGATACGCATCTGCCAGCCACCCGAAAATTCGGTGGTCGAGCGCGCCATGTCTTCCTCTTTGAACCCCAATCCGAAAAGCACGGTGCGTACCTGCGACTCGAGAGCGTATCCACCCATCGCCTCATACGAATCGCGCGCACGACCACAGACCGCAAGCTGTTCGGAGGTGGGGTTGTCACCTAATGCCTCTTCGAGGACCGCAAGACGGCGCTCTGCCTCAAGGATCTCAGCGCGGCTAGCGATGACCTCCTCGAAGAGTGGGCGATCGTCCATCTCGATAGCCTCTTGCTCAAGATAGCCCGCCTGCGCTCCATGCGCGAATACCACACGACCTTCGTCGGCATACTCAAGACCCGCAATAATGTTGAGCAGCGTGGTTTTTCCCGCACCATTGGGGCCTACCAAGGCAAGGCGGTCGTGCGCCTCTAGACGAAAACTCGCCTCCTGAAACAACGTGCGGCCGGCAAAGCCCTTGGCTACGTTTTCCACCTGCATGATCATAGGTGCATCCCCCGTGCACAAAAACAGGCGCGAGAGGCAAACCTTCTCGCGCAACAAAAGTCCTTTCGGCAGAAGAGCACGGTACACCTGTTACCAGTGAACAATGACAACATCGCCAATCTGGATGATCTCAAAAAGCTCCGCAGCAGCCGACACGGGAAGATTCACGCACCCGTGACTGCCGTAGGTTTTATAAGCGGTCGAATCACTGAACACCCATGTAGGCTGCCAGCTGGCATCGTGCAGACCCACCATGTTATCCACAAAGGGCATCCAGTAATCCACGGGGGTCTCATAGGAAGGATCGCCATTCTCATCAGCCACGCCTATGAGGGTAACATTCTCTTGTTTGCTGTTGAGGTAGTAGATTCCCGTAGGTGTGTCACGATCATCTTCGGGCAGACCACTCACAATCCCTGAATCCCACAACAGATTGCCCGATGCGTCGTAATAGTAGGCATGCTGCTCGGATAGATCAATATCGCAGTAGGCCCCCCAGTCCATACCCACTGCGGTGTAGCCATTGCCCTCCTGAGAGAAGGTTACCTCGATATCGCCCTGCTCCCCATTGGCGATAGCTGCATTCACGGCCGCCACAAGTGTTTCGGAATCCACAGTCCAGCCATAATTTCCGCCCTCAGCCGTCACTTCCTCGCCGTCTCCACGCGTATAGGTGCGCGTAGTACCCACCGTGTTGTAGACAGAAACGAGATCGCTGACCCACGCGCTTACGGCCTCCTCATCAAGCACCGGGGAATAGGAGTCGTCAAAGGAAATCCAATCGCTGATGGTGCTACCGTCAAGTTCACCCATCTCGATACCCATCAGGCTGGACGTGAGCACTACGTCGCAGCTCAACATGGAGTTGGCACTCTCCACGCCCGCCGTCAGACGCTCATCGGTGGAAAACACCTCGGGCAGGATGAGCATGTCGTCAGTTATTTGAACCGTGCTCTCCATGGTGGCGATGGCCTCTATTACGGCCTCTATCACAGCATCGGCAGAAATCTGACCGCCATACACCTCATCTTGAATCACGTACGCACCGGAATTGAGGGAATAGGTGATAAAGGCGTCTTCGGAGGCAGACGCATCCGCGTTGAAGGCATCAACCTGCTCTCGCACAAGCTCACCGAGAACTCCCTCATCGCTTGAAGCTACAAGGAAAGAAGTTTTATCGTTGGTATCCCATATCTGCAGAAACCAGAACCAGGGATCTTTGTCTTGTGCGGCCTGCTCTGCCACCGAAGAGGCATCGACGGAAATGCCGCCGTCAGCTGCGGTCAACGTGAACTCGAGCCCTTCACCTTCCACGGAAATCTCGTAGTTAGATACCGCTTCCTCTATGGCCTCGGCAGCCTGGTCCTGCGTCAAAAACGAGATGTCAATAGCCCCTATGAAGGTATTGGGATAAAAACGCTCGGAGAATGCGTACACACCTGCACCATAAATGGCAGCGATCATTACGATGACGATGCCAAGAACGACAAATATCGTCCTGTAGGGCACCTTGGTGGACGCAGAGGCACTCCTTGTGTTGTAAGAGACTTCAGTAGGCATGTATCTGGCGTCTGTCCTCGCTGAGGAATGCTGTCGGTGGACGCTCGTATATCGGCTGCGCCCCCCACGTCGGGCGCCTCGAGCATAGCTTGCCTGTCCGAACACGGCCGTTGCTTCAAGATCATCGAGCTCGAAGGTGGTGGATCGGCGGGTCTGCGCGCTTGTGCCGCGGGCTTCCTGGAGATCGCTCACCTTCTGGGTATAGTCCTCAAAGGTGCCCCCCGTATCGTTCGCGCCGTGACTGTCCTTTACGTCCATCTCTGCCCTCGCCTACTGGGGTCAACTGTACGAGCCAGGCGAAACCCTCACTCGCAACAAGCCGAATCCACCATGATTGAAACCGCCTAACCCGCTTTAACAGAAAAGACACAGCCCATGTACCGATAGGGGCAATGCGCCGATCAAATCTGTGCCTCAAGCAGGCAGCCGCTGCGTTTGCTCTGGATTTTTGCGTCACCGAGCCGATTGGCACCGCAAGCCAGACTTCCGGTGACCGGATGCCAGACGCAGGCAGTATACCAGGCAATTTATGACGAAAAGGTCGGAATTGAAGGCTCTGTCGGGTGAGTGCACGCAGAGTCCACCGCCCGTTCACGAACTGCGCACGACCGTCTTCAAAGCACAATGCGCGAGAAATAAGAAAACCCACCGAAGCGGGCTTGAAAACTTGAATGGCTCCTCGGGTAGGATTCGAACCTACAACCTATCGGTTAACAGCCGAGTGCT
>CAZLKG010000085.1:0-7474 GCA_964560045.1 uncultured Slackia sp. | reverse complement strand
GCTACGATTGAGCAGTACAACGAAATGTACGATGCGGGCGAGGACACACAGTTTGGCAAAGAGGCATACCGCCTTTCCGCCATCCGTGAGGCTCCGTTCTACGGTGCATGGTTTGGTGGTGCTCTACTTACTACGCTTGATGGCGTGCGCATCAACGAGAACACTCAGGTGCTCGATACTGAAGGCGAAGTGATTGAGGGTCTTCATGCTGTAGGCACCTGCTCAGGTAGCTACTACGCAGGCAACTATCCGGTGTATATCGTAGGCAACTGTTTGGGTCGCCAGATGACGTTCGGACGTTATGCCGTACGCTACCTGGAAGGTGAGATTTCTTAGCTTACCATCGCTTTGTACCGACGACATGCTCCGTTAGCACATTCCCTTCCATCGGCCCGCCGCAATCCCTCCAGCGGCGGGCATTTTTTTCGCAAATTTAGGGCGTGGAAAGGTCTTAGGATCAGGGCAAATACTCCTCTCGAGCACGCAAGGCCTCTTTGAGACGAGGGGATCGCACCTCAAGCAGCAATTCCTGAGTGGCGTCGAGCAGATCAAGGGCTCTTTCGATGGCTCTGTCCCGCCTTTGCGTGTCTTTTCCCCTGTGCTTTGATGGATCTTTCTACTTCGGAGCCGATATTGCCCATTTGCTCAAAAAACTTAGCTGGGTCCAGCGTTCGCGGTTCATGCGATAGTTACTCATGCACGACCTCCGCAACAATGTAGCGAATCTGTTCCCGCACAGCCTCATCATCTACTGAACGAGAGTAATTGTTTTGGGCAGGTCGGATATTGATCATCGAGCCGAATTCAATGAAACCCTCATCGCCATTATACGGCACGCCTTCGAGTCATAAGGCACAACTCTTAGCAGCCTTATCTTGGCACACCCAAAAAGCGGGCTTCCGGTCTTTGCCGGAAGCCCGCTCACTGACCTCAAAGGGGTGTTACGAGTGACGGATTACTTCGACTCAAGTATAGGAATCGGAGTCTCATCCCTCTCATCGATGTTTTTCTCCCACACATAGTGTTTGGTCTCACGAGCAATCAGGCCGGAGAGCAGCAGCACCATGATGATGTTAGGAATGGCCATGAATGCATTGGCGATGTCGGCCAAAGTCCAGACCACATCTCCCACACCAACGGCTCCCAAGAAGGCTATTAGCACATAAAGCACTTGGTAGGGTCGGATGGAGCGCTTGCCAAACAGGTAGGTCACACAACGGTTGCCATAATAGCTCCAGCCCAGAATAGTGGAGTAAGCAAACGTGATCATGCCAAACACCAACACCGGCGTGCCGACATAGGGGATGGTTCCAAAGGCCACGCTGGTGAGCTGGGCGCCTTCGGAGATGGTGCCGGTGGTGATGATATCGGGATTAGCGATCATTGTGGATACGAGGACAAGGCCCGTCATGAGACAGATGATTACGGTGTCCCAAAACGTTCCGGTCATGGAAACCAGCGCCTGGCGCGCCGGGTTGCGCGTAACGGCGGCTGCCGCAACGATGGGGGCAGAACCCATACCGGATTCGTTGGAGAACAGACCGCGAGCGCAGCCATATTGCAGTGCGAGCATGATGCCGGCACCTACCGCACCGCCGAAGGCTGCACGGGGTGTGAACGCGCATTCGACAATCAAGCACACGGCGGGCCATACATAGCTCGCATTCATGATGAGGATGGTAAGGCAGCCCAGCACATAGGCTATGGCCATGAAAGGAACAAGTATTTCGCACACGCGGGCGATTATCCTCACACCACCGAAGATGACGATGGACACCATGACAACGATGATGAGTCCAATAGCCCACTCAGGAACACCGGGGATGTTAGAGGTGATGACGCTGGTCAAAGAAGTTGACTGCACGGCTGAGCCGATGCCGAATGCGGCGAAAGCCGCGAAGAATGCAAAGAGAATCGAGCCGAGCTTGGCCCACCAAGGAGTGGTGCCGTCCTCTCTATCGAACGCACGGCGCCATGCATACATCGCACCGCCAAGCATATCGCCCTTATGGTCTTTCACGCGATACTTCACTGCTGCATATGTTTCAGCATACTTGGTGGCGATGCCAAATACACCGGTAAGCCACATCCACAGCACGGCACCGGGGCCACCGGCAAGTACGGCAGTTGCTACGCCAACGATGTTGCCTGTACCGATGGTGGCAGAAAGCGCCGTAGTAAGCGCGCCGAACTGGCTGATGTCACCCTCGGCATCAGGATCTGCCTTGACCGACAGCTTGATCGCCTGGGGCAGTTTGCGCTGGATGACGCCCGTGCGAATGGTCAAGAACAGATGCGATCCCAAAAGCAGGATGATCATGGGGGGACCCCATACCCATGCATCAATGGAATTGATGGCCTCGACAAAACCGTCCATGTGTCGTCAGCCCCTTTCATGCGCTCGCGCCCGAAGGCATACGTTTTTGGATAGCGTGGCAAAGGCGAAACGAGGAACTGCGCTAGACCACCGCTGACATAAAGAGGCCGAAACGATCAGTGAACACCACCAAAACCCGCTGATGATCCTCTTCCCCTCCCGCAACAAAGGGCGGCGTGTCCGTGTCAACGTTGATTTAACAGAGCCAAACGAAAAGCCGAAATGCCCACGCCTGACGGATTTGCGCATTATATGAAGAGGTAGGGTGGGATGTGTTTCTAGTTTGTTACTTTAGCCCATAAAAGCGGTGGGGGGTATCTCTGCAGGGCATCAATCTTTGTCCTGCGCGTTACGGAGAACGCGTTTACGGAGACGGGGTCTTATTCTCTGTTGATTTGCCATGTGGCATTCATAAGGCTACAATGCACTATTGAACAACGTGTCCATTACTGTTCATGATGTTCAAAAGACCAGGAAGATCAGGGAAACGGTTAAATCCATCAGATGAGTCGGTCGATTGATGCAGCGCTCTGTACGCATCGTCCACGATGAGTTCTGATGTGGATTGCGCTCGTGCGCTTTTTGCAAGCTGTAGCGCGCCCTGTGAAGGACTGGCCGAAGAGAGGAGCCTCACACCATGACATCTGCTACGGCGACTCCATCCACGACACCCGAGATTGTGAAGGAGTGCGACACCATGGACACCGCAGTTCCGGCAACACCGCCTGACCCGCGCATCGCGCGTTCCAAGGCGGCACTTCGCGAGGCTCTTATCGAGCTTACGGAGGAGCGTGGCCTTGAGGGGTTTACGGTGGGAGATCTGTGCGCCCGCGCCGGCCTCAACCGTGGCACCTTCTATAACCACTTCAAAGACAAGGACAATCTGCTCGCCGCGTTCGAGGATGAAGTGATGGAGGGTCTTGAGGGCTTCCGGCTCAAGATGCAGGCTCTCGGGATCCATGAACTGTTGTATTTTCGCGCGTGCAAAAAACCCCTACCCGTGCTCGTTGAGCTATTTGATTACCTGCGCGAGGAGGGGGAATTCATTCATGCACTTATCGGTCCCGGCGGCGACGGGCGCTTCGGTGTGCGCCTGCGCGAAACCGTGTGCGAAGATCTCATTCGCTCACTTCTCCACGAGCGCTACCGCGAGAGCGACGACGCGTTTGTAGGCTACTACATCTCGTATTTTGCCGGAGCATATCTGGGCGTGATCGAACGCTGGATCTCCACTGGCATGCGCGAGAGTTCGGAGGAGATGGCACGCGTGGCCATGCGTCTGTTTTTTATCAGGCCGGGTGAGTCCATCAAGTTGTGACATTTGCTTGAGGTGTGACTCTGCCTTCTATCCAACCTGTCTGGCGTGGTTGCTTCAACCTCGCATTCGTCTAAATTCGTGTTGTCCGAGCGCAATAATCCCCAAAGCCGCCCCGGCGGCCTCCGCAATAAAAACCGCCGCAAGGCTAATTTGAAGGAGAAGAAGCGATGAGCGAACGGAAGATCGCCGAAGATACCCTGCAGTCCGCTGCGATCTTAAACGATGCCGATGCTGCACCCAGCTGTGCTCCGGTGGTGACGCGAGTCGGCATTAAGGCTGAGACCCACATCTCAACAGCAGCGCCGCAGCAATCCGCATCCGGCATGCCGCTGCACATCGGTATCGACGTAGGCTCCACCACCGTGAAAGTGGCTGTACTCGACGAAGATAACCAGGTTGTGTACTCGTGCTACAGACGCCACCACGCCGACATCCGAGCCACTATTGTGGAAGTGGTGGGACAGGCCGCCGGGTGCTACCCTAATACTCCCATGACCATAGCTATCACCGGTTCGGGAGGTCTTCTGCTTGCGCAGTGGTTAGACATTGAGTTTGTGCAGGAGGTTATCGCTTCTAAGACCGCCGTGGAGACCTTCATTCCGCAGACCGACGTGGTAATTGAGCTGGGTGGCGAAGATGCCAAAATCATCTATTTCGACAATAGCATTGAGCAGCGTATGAATGGTACCTGTGCCGGGGGTACAGGAGCCTTCATTGACCAGATGGCCGCACTTCTTGATACCGATGCGGGTGGTCTGAACGAGTTGGCAAAGCGCTACGAAACCATCTACCCCATCGCAAGTCGCTGTGGGGTGTTTGCCAAGACCGACGTGCAGCCATTGCTTAACGAGGGCGCTCGTAAAGAGGATATTGCGGCATCGATTTTTCAGGCCGTGGTCACGCAGACCATTTCGGGTTTGGCCTGCGGCCGGCCCATTCGCGGTAACGTGGCCTTGCTGGGCGGACCTCTCGAGTATCTCTCGGAGCTGGATAAGCGCTTTTGCGAGACCCTCAATCTGGACGATGATCACGCTATTCGTCCTAAAGGCGCGCATCTGTTTGTGGCAAGCGGTGCGGCGCTATGCGGCAAGACAGCCAAACCCGAAATGCTTTCCGACGTGCTGGCGCGTCTGCGCGATCTGGGCGACATCCAAGGTTCTGAGGTTGTGCGCCTACCTCCACTCTTTGCCAATGAGGATGAGTTTTCCGAGTTCAAGAGACGCCACGACAAAGAGAAGGTCAAGCGCGGAAGCCTGATGGAATACACCGGCACCGCATATTTGGGAATCGATGCCGGATCCACCACGTTTAAGGCGACCCTTATCGGCGAGGACGGCTCACTTCTGTGGAGCTATTACGCTAACAACAAAGGCGACGTGTTGGGCACCGCAAAGCGTGCGCTCGCCGAGATGTACGGCGCGCTACCGGTTGATGCCGAGACAGGTGAGCCGTTTGTGATCATAGGACATGCGACCGTGACCGGATACGGCGAAGGCTTACTCCTTGAGGCCCTGAATGTCGATTCCGGCGAGATCGAGACGGTGGCACATCTGCGCGGCGCTGAGGAGATGCTGCCCGGTGTAGAATTCATCTTGGACATCGGTGGCCAAGACATGAAATGTCTGCGTGTGCGCGACGGCGTGATTGACCATATCATGCTTAACGAGGCATGTTCCTCAGGTTGCGGCAGCTTCATCGAGAGCTTTGCAGCCGGTCTTAATTTGAATGTGATTGAGTTCGCCAAGACGGCCAATGCCGCCCAAAACCCCGTTGATTTGGGTAGTCGGTGCACGGTATTCATGAACAGCCGCGTAAAACAGGCGCAAAAGGAAGGCGCCACCGTGGGTGACATCGCCGCAGGTCTGGCCATCTCTGTCATCAAGAATGCGCTGTTCAAGGTGATCAAGATTCGCGATCCTCATGAGGTTGGCAGAAAGGTTATCGTGCAGGGGGGTACGTTTCTCAACGATGCCGTGCTGCGCGCATTTGAACAGCTGGCCGAGGTGGATGCCGTTCGTCCCGACATCGCCGGCAACATGGGGGCCTATGGAGCCGCGCTTCTCGCGCGCGATAGACATCATGCTGCCCTGCGCGCGGCAAGGAGGGCCGAAAATCCCCTTCCCGGTTCTTTGGAGCCTATGATTGAATCCTCGCTGCTCTCCTTTGAAGAGATAGATGCGCTCAACCCTGCGCATCGCACGGTGCGCTGCAAAGGGTGTTCAAACCACTGCCTGCTCACCATCAGCGATTTCGGCAAGGATAAAAAAACCGGCAAGCACCGTCGTTTCATCACGGGCAATCGCTGTGAAAAAGGTGCGGCAAGCGTTGGCGTGGTACACGAGGGTGAAAAAGCACCCAACCTGTTCGACTACAAGAGCCAGCGCCTGTTTGGTTATAGACCGCTTTCTATATCTGACGCCCCGCGTGGCACGGTGGGCATCCCGCGTGCGTTGAACATGTATGAAAACTATCCGTTTTGGTTCACGTTCTTCACCAAGCTAGGATATCGAGTCCTTATATCGAAGCCTTCATCCAAAAAGATCTACGATGCAGGTATCGAGAGCATGCCCTCTGAGAGCGTGTGTTATCCGGCAAAGCTCTCGCACGGTCATGTGATGGATTTGCTGAACAAACGTCCCGACTTCATCTGGTTCCCCTGCTCAAAATGGGAGCGTCAGGAAGACGAAACCGCAGGTAATCACTTCAACTGTCCCATCGTGGCAAGCTACCCTGAAGCGCTGCGCCTCAACATTGATGAACTGCGTGATTCCGATGTGAAGTTCTTGAACCCGTGGCTGCCCTACGATAAGAAGGACGCGCTCAAAAAGCGTCTGTTCGTGGAGTTGTACGAGAACTTTAAGGAGGCTACTTGCCGCCATGCTCCCGCCCCCTCGCAGGCCGAGGTGGATGAGGCCGTTGAGGTTGCTTGGGCTGAAGACGTGTCCTTCAAAGACGACATCCGCGCCAAGGGCGAGGAAACCCTTGCTTGGATGGAGGAGACAGGAACCCACGGCATTGTGCTGGCGGGGCGTCCCTATCACAACGACCCCGAAATCAATCATGCCATTCCTGAGCTTCTAACCAGTTTCGGTCTGGCGGTGCTCACCGAGGATTCCGTTGCGCACCTAGGTACGCTCGAGCGTCCCATCCGCCTGGTTGATCAGTGGATGTATCACACGCGCCTTTACGCTGCAGCCAAGGTGGCTACACAGCGCAGGGATCTTGATCTTATCCAGCTGAACAGTTTTGGCTGTGGCCTGGACGCACTCACCACCGATCAGGTGCAGGAAATATTGGAGTCTGCAGGCAAGATTTACACCGTGCTCAAGATAGATGAGGTCTCAAATCTCGGAGCCGCACGTATCCGCGTGCGCAGCTTGCTGGCCGCCTTGAAGGATCAAGCTGACAAGGAGGCTGAGGCTACACGAGTGCCCATGGGTTGTCCTACGGTGGCAAACGGCCTGGAGTATCCCACCGAGGCTGCCGTACCCGACGATGAGATGAAAGAGCATGCGCGTCACGCCAAGGCTCGTATGGAGCGTAAAACCGGCACGCGGGAAGCAAAAGCGGCGAAGGCCGTTGCTGAGAGCTTCAAACAGCGCGAGGGAGCCTCTACCGAGTTTCATCGCATGCAGTATACGGAGAAGATGAAGGAGGAAGGCTACACCATTCTGTGCCCGCAGATGGCACCGATCCACTTTGACCTGCTGATCGATATTTTCCAGCGCAACGGATACAACATAGAACTTCTACCCAGCGTTGATCATGGTGCGGTAGAT
>CAZLKG010000084.1:0-7598 GCA_964560045.1 uncultured Slackia sp. | reverse complement strand
GCTTCAACCGCGTGCAGGCGTACCGCTACGTCATCGTGCCGCAGACCTTCAAGATAATCCTTCCTCCCCTGTGCAACCAGGCGCTCAACCTGGTCAAGAACAGCTCGGTGCTCGCACTTGTTGCGGGCGGTGATCTGATGTATTTCTCCAACAGCTTTGTGGGAACCTACGGCTATTTGCAGGGATACATCGTTGCCTGCGTGCTGTACTTCATCATTTGCTTTCCGCTCTCGATGCTCGTCCTCTACCTTGAAAAGCGCGCCACGCGCACCCCGAAGGCCAAGACCATTTCAGGCATCACAACCCCACCCGAATCCGCGAAGGAGGCCTAACGCATGGAGATCTTCAACCAAGCGAACATCTTGTTTCTGCTTCGCGGTTTCCTTTTAACGATCGAGATAGCGACGCTCTCGATAATATTCTCTATCCTCTTTGGCACCGTCTTGGCGATGGTAAAGCAGTACTGCCGTGGGAAACTCTCAATCTTTCGCTGGATAGTGATTGCCTATATCGAGCTGTTCCGCTGCACGCCAAACCTTTTGTGGATACTGTTCATCTACTTCACGATGCGTGCCACCAACTTTGTGGTGTCGGTCGTAGCGTTTACGGTATTTACTTCCGCTGTCGTGGCTGAAATCATCCGCGGCGGCTTTAACTCCATCCCCAAAAGCCAATACGAGGCGGCGCAAAGCCAGGGTTTTGGCTTTTTCAACACCATGCGCCTCATCATTTTGCCGCAGACGTTTCGTACCATCATTCCGGCGCTGTTCAGTCAGTGCACCACGGTCATTAAAGACTCGTCGTATCTGTCGGCCATCAGCGTAACCGAGCTGATGTTCAATGCGCGCGTTATTATGGCGTCGACCTCCAATGTCGCAGCCATGCTGCTCATGTACGCGCTCGTGTTCGCGCTCTACTTTGTTTTGAACTTTGGCATCTCGCTTATCGTGCGCGCCTACCAGCGCCGTCTGGTGGCCGCGTAGCAATCGCGGGAATCCGTCATCAAACCTGGAGGCATCATGCGCATCGTCACCGTGCCAACCCTAAAACAGCACTTCGAAAAGCGCGTTAGTCCACAAGAGGCCGCGCGCGCCGGGCAGCCGGTCGTCATCACGATCGCACGCGATTTCGGAGCCGAAGGACATGAGGTGGGAAAGATGCTGTCCGTTGAGTTGGGTATACCGCTCTACGACAATGCCCTACTCACACAGGCGAGCGCGCGCATCGGGGAATCGCTTGATCTCACGGCCTCCTATGATGAGCAGCTTGCCGTCGAAAACATAGCGTTTCTGCCTGATCGCATTGATGCACGCTCGCTGGCCGATAAGCTGTTTGAGAACATGAGCCAGCTCATCCTTGATCTTGGATCGTCTGAAAACTGCATCATCGAGGGGCGACTCTCAGACTATTTGCTGCGCCACAACCCCAACCACATCGCGGTTCTCGTAACCGCCCCCCTTGAGGCGCGCATAGAAATTGTTCGTAGCAAGCGCGGACTGAGCCGCCGCGCGGGCGCGAAGCTGGTGAAAGAGCAGCAACGCGCGCGCGAACAGTTCTACAGGCACTACTCTGCGGGAAAATGGCGCATGAACATGGGTAAGGATATTGTGGTGAACCGCGCCAAGCTGGGACGCCAGGGTTGCGTGGACACAATCGCCGCCGCATACCGCGCAAAGCTGCGCGAGCTGGGAGAACCCACCGCGTAGCTTTGCGCCTAAGACCGGTCACGCCTGAGTTGACTCCAAAGCAGCCCGCGCTTAAGGCCGGCCATCACACCCAAGATCGATCACGCCCCTGAGTTGACTCCCTTATGCCTCAGTGAAAACCTTTGCCGCGATCTTCCAACCATCTTCCCCTTTGAGAGGCGTATGGTAGTCAACGTAGTTGCCACCATGGTAGTCCGTAAGTATCGCATGTACCACCGCTACGGTTCCGACAACTTCAAGTACGTCGATGCGACCAGTTGAGTCGGTTGACCCGGCTGCCGTGACGTCATCAAAAAGGGTCTGGATAGGTTTTCCATTGATGATACTTACCGAAAAGAGAGTAAAAGCGAAGGTGGGATCTATAACAGCGTGCATCTCTGACGGTTCTAACGATTTTTTTGATAAGAAAAAAATCGTTAGAAGTCAGAATGTGTCCCTCATGACAGCAAAGTGTCATTACAGCCAGTGAGGATGGTCTATTTGAGGCGGTATCTACGTGCGCTCGTCGATCCGCTTACTTCCGCAATACCTTCTGACACGAGCCTGCGCAACACCTTGAGCGTAGCGCGTGATGTTAAATCAATTGTTGCCGCCACGTCCGATGTTCTGGACGGCCCGTTTTTTTGGAGGAAGGCGTATGCCGCACGCTCGCTGTCTGAGAGTCCACTAAGACCGACTTCGGAACCTCTTCGGAACTTCTTCGGAACTTCTTCGAAATCGAGTTCCGAAGAGGTTCGTTGATCAGGCGCGTATGGCTCAGGTCTTGTAAGGGTTAGCTTTGTGCCGAAGGAAATGCGTTTATATGAAATGCCTACGCCCGCCTCGTCACAGAGGTAGCGAATCTTGCGCATACCAAGACCCGACGACTCAATGTCGCCCGAACGGAAGAGCATGCTTGCGATGAGCCTGTTGCGGGTGTCTGACGAAGTGCTGCGTCCGTCGAGGTGCTCTTCAGGATCCTGTCCTTTTATAAACCAGCCAGGACTGATCACGTCCACAGCGTCGTTGTAAATATCAACTTGCACGTAACCGGAATGATGCCACTCTCGGTGACAAAAAGCGTTGAGCAGTGCCTCGCGGACAACCTCGCGGGGTATCTCGGGCACCTCCTCGCGCGTGCGACTGCCATCGAACACAAAACGGCGGCGCGTATTCGCAGTAATGTACGCTTCGGCAGCATCCACAAGGAAGAACAGGGTGCCCGCCTCCTGACGCATATCGAGTACGTCGATGCGACGGTGGTCAACAAACATACCCATCTTAAGCTGAATATCCACCGACGGGCAGAACAGCACGGCGGCGGCGTTGGTGAGCCTCCCATCACCTGTAAGAAGGCCGAGACTGGACAGCGTCGGTCTAACACCCTCGTATTCGAAAGCAACCCTGGCACGGGCACGTCCGCGCTCAACGAATTTTCGCAGCTCCACTTCGTCCACGTCAGAGAGCGGACGATCGGAAGCCTCGCGATCCCATGGCGCTCTCGCGTAGTGTTCTTCTCGCATCATGGTGGCGAGCATGGCGCGGCTCATGGGTAAATCCTCATCAGCAGAGCGAATGCGGTATCGACCTTCGGCGGCATAGGGGCGCTCGGTACCAGAAAACATCACCTTGATGTAGGACTTGCCATCGTCGCTCACCAAATGCTCGATAGTAGGGTATACGCGCGGCTCAATTTTGTTGGTGAAGGCTTGCGATATGTCACGCAGGGTCTTCTCGGACACGTCTATCCCAACAACCTTACCGTCGCGCGAGCGCACACCGAAGTAGAGAGTACCGTGGTCGTGTTTGTTGAGTATGGCAGCAACCGACTCCATTGCGGCGGAGAGCTCCGCTGTGCTGCGCTTGTGCTCGGTTGTCTCGTTCTCCATTCCGAGGTTCACGGCTAGCCCTCCTTCGCTTCCGGCCTATTGTCATGCTCCCATTCTACCAACGGAAGATGTTGGCGATAGGTTCGAACGAATTGATGCTATCTGAACTCTATCTCGGCTCACATCTTGGGCAAGCTGCTTTATCGACGCTCCATTTCTGACCAGTTTATGACTGAACTTCAAGGGGATTCCCAGCCGAGAGATTACCACACCTTCAAAACCCCAAACTGCAGTAAGCCACAATGTGAAATAACGGCGGAACTCAAACGAAACACAGTAAGAGCACATGGCACAGGCAAATCAAAGTGACTTAGCGCTCTAAAACCCTTCCGTCCGTAGATATCACGACCACCTGCCAGGGAATAAACTTCCCGCTTGCCCGCAATGCGTTTTGCGCCGCAATTTGAATGCCGCCGCAGCAGGGAACTTCCATCCTCGCGATGGTTAAGGATTGGATGTCGTTGCCGGAAATGATATCGGTCAACTTTTCCGTGTAATCTAGGGCATCCAGCTTTGGGCACCCGATCAGGGTTATCTTGCCACGCATGAGATCTTCGTGCATGTTTGCATAGGCATACGCAGTGCAATCAGCTGCAATCAAGAGCTTTGCCCCGTCGAAAAAAGGTGCATTGACAGAGACGAGCTTGATTTGTACGGGCCACTGCTGAAGACGAGAGGGCAGCTTGCCGGTAGCGGTTAGGGTCTCTTCTCGGTCGGCAGCATTCATCACCTTGCTCCTTGCTCCAGGGCAGCCCCCTTGAGGATGATGTGGATGTTGAGAAGCCTCCATAGCCCCTCCCCTTTTCTTTTCGACCCGTTCTTTTTCCTCTTCGATCCGTCCCCTCTCCTTTTCGACCCGTCCCCTCTCCTGACTTGCTTTCACAGCAGCCTCATCATATGCATCAGCCTCGCGGACTTCAAATGAAATGGCATCAACCGGGCAGCTCGGCAGGCAATCGCCAAGTCCGTCGCAAAAATGCTCACGCACAAGTTCTGCCTTCCCGCCTCTGATCTCGATAGCTCCTTCATGACAGGCGCTGGCGCAAAGCCCGCAACCGGTGCATGTTTCCTCATCGATCCGGATGATCTTTCGCAATGTTTTAGCCATGGACCGATCCTCCTTGACCTCTTGTGGTGAGCATGTATCATTCAAATGGTTGGTGTGTTAGGACTTAAATGCTACCAATTAAGCAGGATTTTAAGACACATGCGAAAGGCGTTCTTTGGAGGATTGACATGCTCAAAAAACTCTCACGAACAATAGGCGTCTGCTTGGCGGCCCTGCTTGCTGCAGCGATGCTCTTCCCCACTGCCGCACTTGCCGACAGTCAGCGCGTCGTCACCCTCGGTGCCGATCTGAGCGAGGAACAGCGGGCTACGGTGCTTGATTTCTTCGGATTGACCGAGGACGATCTTGAAAACATGCAGGTAATAGAGGTCACGAACGACGAGGAACGGGAACTCCTCTTGGATTATGTGGCCTCTGACATCATCGGCTATCAGACGATATCCTGCTCATACATCGAACCCACAACATCAGGCGGCATAAACGTTGAGACGGCAAACCTCACCTACGTGACCAAGAACACCATCTACAACGCACTTCAAACCGCAGGCGTTGAGAATTGCAACGTCGTGGTTACCGCACCGTTTGAAGTCTCCGGCACAGGAGCTTTGACCGGCATCTTTTTGGCCTACGAGGCGAACGGGGAATCGCTTGATGAGGACAAGGAGAGCGCAGCTGCCGAAGAACTTGTTGCCTCCGCTGCCCTTGAGGACACATACGGCGAAGATGTTGTGAGTCTTATCAGCGACGTGAAAAACGATGTTACCTCCAGCACCGAGGATCTGAGCAGCGATGAGATTTCCGATCTCATCAGTCAGTACGCATCCGAAAAGGGCTTGTCGTTATCGGATGAGGACATCCAAACCATCATCAGCATCGCTGAGCGCATCCAAGAGCTAGACTACGACAGCGACGCGTTCTCCACAACGCTTGATGAGATCAACAGCAAGCTCAGCGGCATCGCCGAGAGTGCAGATGGGATTCTTGGTGCCATCCAGAGCTTTTTCAAGCAGATAGGTGAGTGGATCTCAAATCTGATTGCCCTTATAACCGGCAGTGGCGGAAGTAGTGAGAGCGACGCGGATACCGAGGAAACACAGGCTCACAGCACGGAGGGCATTCTCGGATCGCTCAATACCGATGTCTTTGAGCTTGACGAAACAACAAGCAGCGGTACTGATGAGGACACGAGCAGCGATACCGCAGATGGCAACACCCAAGAGACCACCACATCAAGCAATGATGCCGAGGCTGAAACAGATAACACAGAGGCAGGAGATGTTGCGGACGATACGAGTGCGGAGGGTGATGCAGGGAGCGAATAGCCGCGAGAAGCTAGTCATAAAAATCGAGAGGGTCGCAGGCGCGACCCTCTTTCAGTTAGTGACAGTCGGTGCCACGTTATAGAGCCGGTGTTTACCTTACATCGGTATTGCCGGTGTCACGTCATACCAGCATTGCGCTAAGTATCACGCTACATCCGTAAAACCGGGAAACAAAACCGGGAATTAGTCTTCCTGGATGCTTCGATAGAATTTGGATTCCTGATACACGTCGGCAACAGACTTTCCTTCAATCCAGGGCAGTCCCATGAACTCGCCGAGCGTGGGCACAAGCTCTGAGCAATCCGTGAAGTGCCCCTTATCATTGAAAACAGCGCAGTCCTGCGCTCGCCAATACCCATCGGTGTGGGTGAGGTAGTACGTTTTCCCGCCGACCTCCATAAACACGCGCGTGCGGGCACGGAGGTAGTTGGAAAGCTCGTCGAAGTCCGCTATATCGAGCGTCTCCTCAGCCTGCTGTCCCATGGGCATCTCCTATCTTTTCGTATTGTTCTTCGCATGCTTTGCGTGGCTATGAAACGCCACGTCTTTTTTGTCGCGCCCTATCTTACTATAGTTGGAGCCACCCATGCGGGGCGGATGCTCTCGCTTTAGATTTCCAAAATGCCGACGGCAAGATAGACTGCCGCAAGAATCCCCCTACCCGTCGTCCGGCACTACCCTTTGCCCAACACATGAGCGCATATCTTGGCGGATTCCGTAGCATCCTTCGCGTAGTAGTCAGCGCCTACCATCTGTGCGTATTCAGGCGTGAGCACGGCTCCCCCTACAAACACCTTTGCCTGGGGTGTTCTCTCCCGCATGAGACGGATGGTGTCCTCCATGGCGCGCACCGTGGTGGTCATGAGCGCTGAAAGCCCCACCAACTTGAGATCGTGGGCTTCGATGCAATCAATCACCGCCTGGGGTTCCACATCGCGGCCAAGGTCATATACCTTATAACCGTAGTTTTCAAGCAGCATTTTGACGATGTTTTTGCCTATGTCGTGAATGTCTCCCTTCACGGTGGCAAGAGCAAGGGATCCCTTGTTTGTAGCCACATCAACAGGGGCGGCCTGTCTAAGTACGTCAAAACCCGCCTTAGCTGCCTCGGCTGAGGCCATGAGCTGCGGCAGGAAGAAGGTGCCGCGCTCGAATTTGTCGCCAACCTCATCAAGAGCAGGTATGAGCATTCCGTTTATGATGTCCATGGGGGCACGAGAGGTAAGCAGGGCGCGCACCACCTCAGCCGCCTGGGCACGACGCCCTGAGATCACGCAATGCCGCAGCTCATCTGCAAGCGCATTCGCGCTTGATGCACCGGAAGCATTCGCGCTCCTTGCACCTGAAACGGATGGGGTGACACCACTTTGATTCGCAGAAACACCCGCACCCTCCGTACTTGAAACGGATGGAGTAGATGCGGTTTGGCCGGCAGGCGCTCTTAAGCCGAAGGGCGTCTGGTTCATTTCACTGGTATCACCGGAGTGCCGGCGAAAAGTGCCCGAACCTGCGGGCGTCCGACTCGATGTTGCACTCGAAGTGGATGACAAGGTGCACCCCGCATACTTCTCAACGTAGTGACGCGCGCCAGTATCCTGTCCGCAGAGCACGCGCCACGAATCCACGGTCTCTC
>CAZLKG010000083.1:0-7709 GCA_964560045.1 uncultured Slackia sp. | reverse complement strand
AGGCTCAACCTTTGAGATCTAAGATGAACCTAAACGACAGCTCCGGGGAGGATGTGCTCTACATAGCCCAGAGAACCCGTTGCGTTCACGTCACCCCAGTGTTGCGGTTACTTTTTCAATCGAGCGGAGAGCTAAGAGATTAGCCGTTAAAAAAAGAGTCTTGCATTCCTCATAAAAACGGCGTTATTATGTCCGGGCACTTTTTAGCGGGCCTGTAGCTCAGTTGGTTAGAGCGCACGACTGATAATCGTGAGGTCACAAGTTCGAATCTTGTCAGGCCCACCATGTTTTATAAATAGACGCTCCACCGTGAGCCACGAGCCGGTGGGGCGTTTATTGTGTGCGAAAACAGCTGCTCTTACGGTGATAAAAACTTACGATGAGAGCATGCGATGGCATGTGGGAAAGTGCGGCTATATGGGGCATTAGCTCAGTTGGGAGAGCGCGGGCTTTGCAAGCCTGAGGCCAGGGGTTCGAATCCCCTATGCTCCACCATAAAATCACAGGTCAGAGTGTTATACCCTGACCTTTTTTGTATCCGACTCTACATTCAGCTCGCCTACACACGCATAGCAATGTCGTTTTTTGAGAGAAGGTAGACGCAGTACTGGTTCATACTGACGCCCTCCTGCCGGGCGTGCTCAGCGAGAGAGCGATGTAGGCTCTTTGGTATCCTCAGTTTGAACTGCCCAGAGTAGTTATCCAGACTTTTTGGTTCATAGATTTCTACTCCTTCCTCCAATGCAGCCTCCAACCACGCTCTCTTTGCATTCCGTGCGCTCTCGATAGTTGCCTCGACGGTTTCACCAGTGGTCAGACAACCCGGAAGATCCGGATATGATGCGACATAGCCACCCTCTTCCGGATCTTCAATAAGTTCCAACCGGTAATTTATCTTTAGGTAATCATCGATTGTCTTTGCCATGGTTTACCTCGCTTTCCACAACCTGCTTCACCATCTCGATATATACACGCTTAATTGGATTGTGTCGGGGTACCGTAATGGGATGACAACCCTCCTTTCTGAACGTGTAATGACTACTCCCGCTTCTTGGTGTGCTTACCTTGTATCCATAACTCTCTAAGACGCGTCTTAACTCATCAAACCGAAGGTCACTCGACAAAGAGCGTATTCGAGCGAGCAACTTGTCCCAGCGTGTCATAATCCCCCTCTCATTGCTAGAACAGATGGTATCATATGTAGTATCAACACTAAACTTGTTTTACGATAGAAAGGATGCAAATATAAAAACATCAACACGCATATAAATCATAAGAAGTCAACGAAAATCAGAGGCGAAAACCCTGCAGTAACTTCGGGTAACTCCGTACAGTACTCACATGACGAAATGTTGACCTTTTGGTTCCCTGGAAAATATGAAGGTCTCATTGCGACATAATGGAGCGGTTCATGTAGTGGCGAAATTTATATACACTCACTGTAGATTTACTATGATGGTTGTGCACGGCGCGCAAAACTATAAGACCTCAAGATCATAGCCCGAGAAAGGATATCTATGGGCAGATCATTT
The DNA here is from genome assembly GCA_964560045.1 of uncultured Slackia sp. Classification (GTDB taxonomy): domain Bacteria; phylum Actinomycetota; class Coriobacteriia; order Coriobacteriales; family Eggerthellaceae; genus Slackia. Next base: position 6,177 of record CAZLKG010000083.1, on the reverse strand, counting down.
CGCGGTGGCGGTAGTGGCGGAGGCTTTTCTGGAGGAGGTCGCGGAGGCGGCTTTTCAGGCGGTGGTGGACGATCCTTCGGCGGCGGAGGCGGTTCGTTTGGCGGAGGCCGTTCCTTCGGGGGATCTTCCGGAGGTCGCTCATTTGGCGGGGGCGGTTCGTTTGGCGGATCTTTCGGTGGCCCTCCCCCAGGTGGCGGTAATCACAACAGACATCACAACAGTGGCAGCAGTGGTCTTCTCCCAGGGCTGATATTGGGTTCTCTTTTAAGTAGGTCTTCATCGGGTGGCCCCGGTGGCCCTCCTGGCGGCCAGCAACCTCAGGGCCCTCATAACTCCCGGAGAGGCGGGCTGGGTTGGTGCGGATGCGCGTGTGGATGCCTTGCTCTCGCATTCGCCATAGTCATCCTCCTAACCCTTTTGGGATTCGTGTTTAATGCCTCTTCCTGTAGCTCTGTTAGTGTGGATGCATCCACGGTAGAGAGAGAGGCACTGCCTGCATCAGCTGTAGAAGAAACCAACTACTATACCGATGAGGGCGGATGGATTACAAGTTCCTCCACCCTTGAAAGCGGCATGCGTTACTTCTATGAGAAAACCGGCGTTCAACCCTACCTCTATATCCTACCTAACGGAACCACTACATCTACTGATGAGTTGGCGGAACAGGCCGAAGAGTTATATAGTGAACTCTTCTCTGATGAGGGTCATTTCATCATAGTATTTTGCGATGATAATAATGAGTCATACAATGTTGGTTATTGGATTGGAAGCACGGCAGAAAGCGTACTTGATAATGAGGCGATAACCATATTTGCGCAATATCTTGCTCGCAACTACGAAGATGATTCTATTTCTGATGAGGAGGTTTTTTCTAATACATACGTAGACACCGCCGATCGTATTATGAATGTAACTACTTCACCTCTTGTGATAGTTGGTATTTGCGTTGCCGTAGTTGCTGTAGTGGTAGGGGTGGTATTCATCGTGCGCTATCGCACCAAGGCTAAGGCTGAAGAGCAGCGCCGTCATCAAGAAATATTAAACACTCCGCTTGAAAAGTTCGGCGATAAAACCCTTGAAGATCTTGAGCGTAAGTATGAATAAGAAAGTCCAGCTTCAGATTCTTCCGCTACATAAACAAGGGAAGAAGAGGAAAAATAAAACCAGAAGCACTGGAAACGGATGGAAGAGCGAATAGGAAGGAACATCATGGGCATTCTCGACCGTTTTACCAGCATCATAAAAGCCAACATCAACGATCTCTTAGAAAAAGCCGAAGATCCAGCAAAAATGATCGATCAGTATCTGATCGAAATGACGGAAAGTTTGGCGGAGGTCAGAAAAGAAACCGCAGGAGTTATGGCGGAGGAATCCCGCACAAAACGCCTCGTGGATGAAAACCAAGCTGACATAAAGAAATATGACGGTCTGGCGCGCAAGGCGCTTCAGGCTGGCAATGAGGATGATGCGCGCGCGTTTTTGGCGAAAAAACAGCAACTTGAAGCAAAAGGAACAAGTCTTCAAGAGTCCTACTCTGCCGCTAAGACTAATGCTGAAAAGATGCGTCAGATGCATGACAAGCTCGTAAAGGATATAAACGAGCTCAAAAGCCGCAGAGAGGCCATCAAGGCAAAGGTTGCTGTAGCGAAAACCCAGGAAAAAGTGAATAAAATGGCCTCATCCACCGGTAAGGTGGAAGGAGCTATAGGCGCATTTGAACGCATGGAAGCAAAGGCTGATGCCATGCTTGACCGCGCCAATGCCGAGGCAGAACTCAGTAAAACACCAGCCGATCCAATAGCGGATTTAGAGAAGAAGTATTCCGTTTCCGCTAGCGACGCTTCGGTGGATACCGAATTGGAAAAACTCAAAGCAGAGATGGGTCTGTAAGCGGCAGATCTCTAAGTGTCTACAAGTAAGCGACAGGTCTATAAGCGATATAGGGGCGTGCATGAATCGCATCGAAGCGCTCAATATACTCGGCCTTGATGAGGATGCCACTGACGATGATATAAAAGCAGCCTACCGTGAGTGCGCCCAGATTCTGCATCCCGACCGCTTTGCCAACAATAAAAAACTTACCGAACGAGCAACCGAGCAATTCAAACGCCTTCAGGAAGCCCACGATTATCTGACCGGAGGCCGCGCCGGCAAGAAGACATCAGCGCGTCATAAACCATCCTCACACGCATATTCTTCCTCGAATGGAGGATGGGAATCTATTGAAGCCAAACTTGCCGGTCTTACTGCTGCGCGGACTCAGCTTGTCGCGCAACGAGACGCCCTTCTCGATGAGCGTCGCAACGCTCTTGCAATGATAGCCATTGGTATAGTGGTAGCGGTAGCTCTGCGCCGCATCGTATGGATAGCCGGAATAGCAGGTACGGTTTTCGTCTGGGGGATAGCAAAACTCATCAATACGGTTCAAAGTTTATCCACCATCCATGACAACGTGCGTGCAATAGACAAACAGCGCCGTGAACTCGAAAAAATGAAACAGAGTGGGGAATAAAGCGGAAAGGATGAGGAAACAGAGCAAATGAAACAAGGCAACCTTCGTAACGTAGCCATTATTGCCCACGTGGATCACGGCAAGACTACACTAGTGGATCGCCTACTGTGGTCTACCAATGTATTTCGAGCTAATCAGCAGGTGGCTGAGCGTGTGATGGACAGCAATGATCAAGAGCGCGAGCGGGGAATCACCATCCTGTCCAAAAATTGTTCCATAACCTACAAAAGCACCAAGATTAACATCATTGACACCCCCGGACATGCCGATTTTGGGGGCGAGGTGGAACGTGTGCTCACTATGGCAGACGGAGCCTTGCTTATTGTGGATGCTTATGAAGGCCCTAAGCCCCAAACTCGCTTTGTACTATCCCATGCCCTTGCCGTCGGGTTGCGTATTGTGGTGGTAGTGAACAAAATAGATCGCCCTAACGCTAACCCCGATGACGCAGTGGATAAGGTGTTCGATCTCATGGTTGAACTTGGTGCGTCCGACGAACAGCTTGATTTTCCTGTGGTGTATACCTCGGCTGTCAACGGTTTTGCCCGCTATGATCCCAATGACGGCAATATGGACATGGTGCCGCTTTTAGAGACCATCCTCAAAGAGATTCCTGCTCCTGATGTGGATGAAGATGGGCCGGTGGCACTGCAGGTGTGCACTGTCGATCACAGTAGCTACGAGGGACGTATTGGTGTGGGTCGTCTCCATAGTGGAATACTCCACGAAAAAGAGAAAATTATGGTAGTTGGATCCGATGGAGCGCAGAGAACAGGGCAGGTACGTAAGGTTTATACCTTTGAAAACCTCGGCAAAACTGAGGTGTCTGAGGCTTATGCGGGCGATATCGTTGCGGTTATAGGAATTGAAGGTATTGATATAGGCGATGTGATTACCGATCCTGAAAATCCGGTAGAAATGTCACCTATCTCTGTGGAGGAACCCACCATGTCGGTCGTGTTCGAGGCATCCACCGGCCCACTTATGGGTCGCGAGGGAGACATTGTGGGTGCGCGCCACATCAAAGAGCGTCTAATGCGTGAAAAAGAGAGCAATATTTCCATGCGTATCCGAGAACTTGAGGATAAGACTGGAATTGAGGTGGCTGGTCGAGGGGTGTTGCACCTGTCCGTCCTTATGGAAACCATGCGTCGAGAAGGTTTTGAGTTCCAAGTGGGGCGCCCTCAGGTGGTGTACAAGATAGACAAAGAAGGCAACAGGCTTGAGCCTATTGAAGAGGCTACCGTGGATGTACCCACCGAGCATAGCGGCAAGGCCATAGAGGTGATGGGTAGCGCTGGTGGCATCATGGAAGATATGGCTTCTGACGAAAACATGACACATCTCACCTTTCGCATCCCATCACGAGGAACCATGGGACTTAAAACCCGCATACTCAACGCAACTCACGGTGAGGCTGTGTTATTCCATCACTTCCGCGAATATGGCCCCTATACCGGTGAAATAGCCGGGCGCAAAAACGGCAGTATGATAGCGATGACCACTGAAAAAGCTGTAGCCTATGCCCTCGACACCCTTCAAGAGCGTGGCCGACTCTTTATCAAGCCGGGTGACGAATGCTATGAAGGTATGATTGTGGGTGAGTCTTCTAAAGAAGGGGATATGGTAGTAAACGTCGCCAAAACTAAGAACTTAGGCAATCAGCGCTCATCCACGGCTGATAAGGCTATCCAGTTGACCACACCTATCACATTCACCCTTGAAGAAGCCCTTGAATATATCGAAGACGATGAGTTGGTGGAAGTGACGCCAAAAAGTATCCGCCTACGCAAACGTCTTCTTTCCGCTACCGAGCGGCGCAAGGCTAATAAAAGATAGGAAAGGATAGGGATGCAACTCAGCTTGTTCTCTATCCGCAGCAATCCCTAACAGGAAGCATTTCGCCTGTTTCATGAGCTGTCTATGAGTGTATTGTGAAACGGCATCGGCCAAAATCTTCCCTATGTAAAAATGCCGATATTAAGGCATTGTCAGACAAGAGTGTCAGGCAAAACCCGTAATACACCCGGGGGTAAGAGCATGAGAAAACCCAAGATTTTTACCTACGTCTGTGCGATAGCGCTTGCTTTTGTGTGTGCAAGCGGACTCGCTTCGTGTGAGGGCGACGCTGAGACAACCGAAGATAGCTTAGATATCTATGACACTTCGGAGGGTGTAGCGGCAACCGTCAACGGTGTTGAGATCGGAGAAAAGGCCGTAACCGCCTACATAGAGAATTTCCGTACGTCGGGTGGTCTCGAAGACGACGATGACTGGGGTCAGTGGCTTGTGGATTCTGACTACACGGTGGAAGATATCCGCACTCAGGTTATCGAGTATTACATTAGCCAACAGCTTTTGCGTCAAGCTGCCGAGGAAAACGATGTAACCTTTGATTCCGATGAGATCGATTCCCAGATCGAGAGCATGCGCAGCTATTACGAGTCCGATGAGGCATGGGAAGAGGCTTTGCAGTCAGCTGGAATGACCGAGGATTCCTATCGCAGTTTGCTTGAACTGAGTGCTTTGGAAGAGGGTTTAATGGAAGTGGTCATTACCACAGAAGATCCCTCTGATGAGGACATACTTACGTACGGGGAGATGTATGCCCAAGCCTACGATGGGGCTAAGAAATCAAGTCATATCCTGTTTGCCTCCGATGATGAAGACACTGCGCAAGAGGTTCTCGATCAGATAAATGCTGAGGAAATAGATTTTGCCGATGCTGCAGAGCAGTATTCAACCGACACAGCCTCAGCCTCAGATGGCGGAAACGTGGGTTGGGATGCACTGACTTCGTTTGTTGACGAATATCAATCCGCCCTTGATGAGCTTGAAGAGGGAGAGGTCAGCGGGCTTATCACGAGCAGCTACGGTATTCATATCATCAAGTGCACCGAGGTGTTTACCGCTCCTGATGAGCTAACCTCCACAGATCAACTGCCCGATGAATTCATTGAGACCATCACGTCCTACCTAGAAGAGGTGAACAAAGAAGAGGCGTTCAATGAATGGTATGAGGAATATGAAGAAGCAGCCGACATCCAAATAAATGACATGCCCGACGGACTGTCATATAACATTGATTTAACCAGCTACACCACGACCGACGACACCGATGATACTTCGACTGGTGACTCCACCGATGATGTCGAAGAGGAAACGTCTGCGGATGACTCCGATACAACCGAAGAGGATGCGTCTACTGATGATGCAACTTCTGAGGATTCCACCGAGGAAGAATCCACTGAGAGTAGTGATGATTCATCCACAACAGGCGAAGATACAACCGAGTAGTCTAAGGTAGTAAGCATACTGTAAGACTTTAATGGGTTTAAGTACGGCAACGGGCATTTTTATCGTCATGTATGTAAGCGTTAAGGGCTTCCTTTTGAGGTCAAGACCGATAAGCCCAATGGTGAAACTATCGGGGCAATTTGGGAAGTAAAAAGGATGAAAGCCGTAAAAAGGATGAAAGCCGATTCAAGCTTCGGTAAGACCTACTCTGATGTCGATACGATGATAGAAAAACTGCTTGCCGGTGTATGACATAGGAGCAACTACAAAACTTTTGCTATACTGCCGGATTGCTGCATAAGGCAGCCACCAGATCAACGGAGAGATGTCCGAGCTGGCCGAAGGAGCACGATTGGAAATCGTGTATA
>CAZLKG010000082.1:0-7789 GCA_964560045.1 uncultured Slackia sp. | reverse complement strand
ATGGGGTAGGAAGTGGGGGAGTGTTCCGTCATCTTGAACCTTTTGTATGACCGGCTCAGAGGGAGCCTCTTTGTTTTCTCCTAGCGCATCGTCGATAGCATAATCAACCGTTGTGCGCGCGACTGTTTTTGATGTCGTAAACATCTCGGTGAGAAAACCTCTGCGCTCGGCATCGTAGGTTTTATTGTTGTGTTTGCGGGTACAGCCAGGAAGTTTGGCAGAAATCGCTGCGATGTCGTCTCGTTCCCAGGCAAGCAGGAGGGAATTTGCCGTGTCGCATACCTGCTGAGCTACGACAGAACCGGGATTGTGCTTACAGCCGGTGCATTCCCCTTGGACAAGCACAATGCGCTTTGCTCTGGCACGCGCCAGAAGAATGATGAGACTTTCCTCCACCCGCCCCAGGCATTTGATCCCTACCACTTTGTCGGGGTCATAGTGTCCCTCAGCTGCTTGAAGGATATTTTCACATGCTATGGTTACGGTACCGTCGGAATTCTTCATGGCGCATACGCACGCTTCATACATCTCCCTATCGTTGGGATGATGTGCCTCAAGCGCGCAGGTGGGGCATACTGTGGCACACGTTCCGCATCCGATACAAAGGTCGGGCGAAATCCTAAGTTCACCATGTTCGTAGGAGATAGCGCCCGAAGTACAGGCTTCGGCGCATTTCATGCACGAGGCGTTTCGATTACGCACAACGGCGCATCTGTTTTGCTGCACGGTTATATCAATGCTTTGAAGTTTTTCAAGGACTCCCAGCATAGAAGTAGCGTTCAGCATGGTATTCCTCCAGTTACTTCCGTATGCCCTTGAGCGGGGCGGGGTGACTCCGAGGATCTTTTTGTCGAAGAACAGCACTGTCCTGTAAGGGAAGAATTGTGCGGCGCCGCCCGCCGCGCCGATCAGTGCCTCCCCTGTAAAGGAAGAGGGACGTTTACAGGGGAGGCGAAACAGGAAGGGAAAGAGTCTTTACGTTCTTCGACGAAAAGATCCTCGGAAGTCCGTCTTCGGCTAATGGACTGGATACCGAAGCAGGTCATCAAGCGGTAGGCGTGTATATGTCGTGCCCAGTGGCCAAGCCGGAGAGGATTACTCGGTCACTGTGATATAAACGGCATCGCCGTTTTCAAGTTGTGTGTATGTTTCGTCGCCGATGCTCGCGCTCGTATATTCGCTATATGTGCCAGCTTCCTGGGATCCCGCCTTGTAGACGGCTACCGTGTATTCTCTATCTGCCAGAAAACTCGCCAGCGATTGCATATCGTAGTCTTCATGGGCGAAACGGTCGGTTTTGTCTTCACTCGCTACTACTACTTCATTCATCACTGCCTCAACCGTGGCATCATCGGCATTGATGGGTTGCCATACACACTTGGTGTATCCCTCATCAGCCGTGCAATCCAAAGTCACCGCAATATGAATGAGACCGGATCCGGCATCTGCTTCTTCCTCGCTATGGGCATACGGGATAGCCGATGCGTTGAATGCGAAAAACACCAGCGAGCATAGGAGGGCAAAGAGCGTCACTGCGATGACGCATGCCCGCTTGCCTCGTTGCTCAACCATCATAGATGTTTCCTTTCCGTTAACGTGCCCCGCCTTGACCTTGCTGTTATCTTAGATTGCATCAAAGGAATACCGTACGGAGAAACGGTAGATTTGCCTCCTTCTCATGTGTGATGAGATTGAATATATACCCCAAAAGGGATGAATGGCCGCTATGTGTGCGCAATATACTGGGCAGAGAGGGAGCTTTGGCCTGTGCTGACAGGTCTGTGCATGCTCGATATGCTGGGTGCAAGGAGGACTCTTATGACTGAGCAAGTCCTGAATACAGCGGGATCTTTTCTCGATGTTGATGAGGGGATTGGCTACGATCCGCTCGATTTCATAGAGGGTGAAGACGATTGGGAGGATGATGACGCACATCTTTTGCCCAACGTTTTGCCTCCCGATAATGTTGCACCCAAGAGATCAGCGGCTGTGTATTCCCCCGAACGGGCGGGTAGCGTGCGTCAGGCATTGCGTGATTTAGTGACCGTCAACGCATCTCGCAGGACTATCCTGCTTTCCATTGTCGATGCGGCGCGTGATGGCATATCTGCGCAGGAGCTATTTAGTAAGATAGAAGAGCTTCAGAAAGATAACCTCTCCGTATATGCTCCCATATCCTACTGTCGCATGCTTGAACGAGCAGGTGCACTGAAATTAGAGCTTAGTGAGAGCGATTCCGAGAGTAGCGCATGCTCGCTTGCGCAGGATTCGTCCAGAGAAATAACGTCGAACAAAGACGTGTCTCATGATGTATCTTGTCTTGGCGGGGAAGAACCCGATGGGGGAGAGGCACCGCTTGAAAAGGTGACATACCTGACAATTGAAGAGAAGCATATCGATCCTCTGTGGCGCTCCACCGAAGAGGGCCTTGCTGCCTACGATGAACTCGTTCGTGGTGATGAGTGGCGTCAAAAGATACTTGACGAAGATGAGCGTTATGCCGAAGTGTATCTTGCTGTGATGCTGAAGCTGCAAGAGGGAGGATGTAAGAAGGGCGAAATCGTTTCGCTTGCCGAGTCGTTTCCGGTGACAAGGCAACCTCTCAAATGGGGGAATTACTTCATCGACGTTCTGGAGGCGACGAGCGCCATCCACTGGAGTGACGCTTCGTGGCGTCTCACAGACTTAGGGAAGCGGCTGTTGCCTGAGCTGCAAGAGTTTTGCGCGCAGCGCGAAGGAAACGTCTCTTCTTCAAGCTAGAAAGGAACCTCTGATGGCGGGTAGTGACAACAATAAAGTCAGCAATGAAGAAATGGCTGAGCTGTTCGATGCGCGTGCCAAAATGTATGGGTTGCTGGCGGGGTTGTATCGCAAGGAGCTCGAATTGGATCAGATTGACGAGCTTAAGCATGCGAAGTTTCCCGTAGGTACCGGCAACGAAACCACCGACAAGGGGTTTCGCTTGATGTATGAGTATCTTAGCGGGGCCTGGGAAGGCAGCGTGACAGAACTCAAGGTCGACTATTCTCGCACCTTTATCGGTAGTGGAGTGAGTGGGTATTCTGCCGCCTACCCCTACGAGAGCGTATATACATCGGATCGACGTCTTTTGGGGCGTGAGGCGCGCGGAGAGGTACTGCAGTACTATCGCAATAACAACCTCACCAAAGGGCGATGGAACGACATGGAGGATCACATTGCTCTTGAACTGGAATTCATGCAGATCCTAAGCGATCGCACGCGCGACTCCTTCACCAAAGATGATGAAGAAACCGCACTCAATGCCATACGGTGTCAGCGAGATTTTGTTCGCAACCATCTGAACAATTGGTTGCCGATGATATCCGGCGATATGCTGAAATTTGCCCAAACCAAGTTCTATCAAGGTCTTGCCATGGTCACGCTGGGATATTGCGAGGATGACGAACAGCTGCTCGATGAGATCTTGGATGGTGCACCCGAAGCACCGGTGGAATTGCGCATGGAAATGTAGCGCGCCGGCAGTAGTGCATCGACGCCTTGCGTTCACAATATCTTTCGACTCATGGGCTTCCATGAGCCTGTGCGATCTGGCCCTGCGTGATCTATGGGCACGTGCGTGAGCCTTCACGTGCGTGAGCCTTATTCGTCGAACGAGTCAAATTCGTCTATGAGATGCATCAAATCCTGGCGCTTGTGTACATTAAGTTTGCGATAAATATTGCGGACGTGAGTTTTCACGGTTCCGGCTGAAATGAAGTACTTCTCCTGAATAAAAACGGGACTGTTACCTTTTGCCAACTCGAAGAGGATATCGGTTTCTCGCTTGGTAAGCAGGTATGTTTGCGCTACGAGCTTCACTTTGCGGGAGAACCTTCCCGAATGTTCTTTGTTGTTCGCGTCCTTAATGCTCCTTGCTGGTTGCTGAGTGCTTTTGTAAGCCTTGTCCACGGAATTGCCGAAAACGGCAGTCCCGTCATCGTGAGTGGCACTTTGTGTTGCGTTAGAAGATTCTTTCCCTCTTTGTGCCTCATCTTTTGCGGCGGGGTTGTCTTGAATGGTATTCACAGGGTTGTCTTGGGCGGTATTCATTGTGCTATGTGTGGGGAGGATATTAGCCCCTTCATCCAGATTGAGTGATACCAGGCGCACAAGAGGGCATCGTGCAATTGCGCGCATGACATCCGATTTACGCGGCATCATGATGAATCCTAGAGCGACGACGCATGTCACCATGAAGATAACCAAGGTTTCTTTTACGAATATCAGGGGTTCAGCGTAGGGAGCCAAGACGGTTCCAATACCCATTGCTACGGTGAGAATACCCCGCGTTATTCCAAAAAGGAACAGAGGCGATATACGGGTTTCGCGGGAGATGCAGGCAAAGGTGATCCACATCAGGGTCTCAATAAGGATATAGGCAACAAGAATGAATAGGTCTTCCAAGGCCTTGTTGCTGCTCACGATAATTGCGACTATGAGTGATGTGCATGCTATAGCGGGGACGATGCCCGTGAAAAACATGCTTTGCTTTTGCGAGTCGAAATTCAGGCCGAGGAGTACGAACAGAAACAATGTCATGCCCCCACCCATAAGCAAGACAACAATATTTTCGGCCATTGTTTCGTTATTGAGAGTCGATTGCACGGAAATATGTTTGAGTATGCAGAGAGCGGCTCCAACGAGTCCAACCGGAACGACGAACATGAGGCCAAAACTGGCTTTGCTCGAGGGTAAGGGGAAAAACGTCACAGCGTTTTTATCCTCAATATGAGGAGAGATTTCATTGAGGATGACGAATTCGGCAAGAGGGATGACAGCTACCAAAAGGCCCCCATAAGGAGAGGGAATGTTCTGAACTATCAGGGAATTGAGAACGAACCCTAAGAAGATTCCCGTAGCGCCGCAGATTACTGTTATACCGGGACTTGTTCGCGAGAATGCTATCGCCCAGTACAGCATCAAAATTGCTGACCCTACGCCGGTGGCAATTCCCGCAAAACATTCAAGGAACAAGGTGAGCGAGGTAATGAAGGGAGCAAGAGTGCCGGTGAGTGTAGCGATGCAGGTGATGATTGCAGCCATCACCATGATTTTGCGCGATCGAGATAACTCAACCTTGGTGAAGCGTTGATCAAAGATGGCTACTACAAGGGCTGTACCCCCATTGGCAAGCGCCGAAAGAAGATAAACGAGCGAAAGGATTTCACCACGGTCGCTTGTGAAGCTATACGACACGTTAAAGAGAGTCTGTGTCGAGTACATGGTAGAACATATCCACGCGTTATGCAGACCGAAGCCAAGCGCGAGCAAAAACGATGAACCGAGCTGGAGCGACCTGATATCAAGGTTGGCGCTATTGGAGTTGATAGACATGAACCCGAACCCCCCCTTCTACGATTATGAGTTCGCGACTGTCTCGGTTTTAACTGAGGTTATTCGGTCAGAGCACCATAACGTTTCCCATCATCAGAGAAGGAAAGTAGCGCATTGACGGAGCGGTTAAAAGCAAGGGGGTCTTGTAGAGGAATATCCTCAGCGAGCAGTGCTTGGCCTAGAAGGACACGGACACAATGCGCCATCGTTTCTGTATCCGATCGTTCAAAGGCGCAAGTCGCCCGTTCGAACAGGGCATGATTGCAGTTCACTTCGAGTACGTATCGGGGTGCAGGAGCTTTGTTCTGGCGTGCTTTGACGGCAAGATATTTTGCCATCGATATGGTAAGCGCGCCGTCGGTGGCGACGCGCGAGGCGGCATCGCTGGATCCGTTCAGGTATCGCGACATAACTACACGAGAAAGCGGCAGGGGCGCTGCTTTGAAAAGAGCGGCGAGTACAGCATCTCGCGCAGAATTGTCACAAGTATCGTTGTCTAAGCCCTTCTGCTCGCCTAAATCCAGATTGGAGCTTGTCACGCTATGAAAAGAGGCTCCCTTGAAGGTTCCCATGAGCACAAAGCACAGTTCGTCTTGGGCTCCGTTGGGACAGAGGAGTACGTCGTGGCCGCAGGAGAGTACGGCCTGTACGGCAGCAGAGCGTTTCATGCGGTCAATATTGTTGCCTGCGGCATAGTAGATGTCGATATTTTTGGATTCGTTCGTGTTGTCAAGGTACTCCTGGAGAGAGATGAGTCTTTCGTGCTGGGCCGAAGGGTAGAGCAGAAGGCCGCTCAAAAGCTCATTGAGCGTTCCACCACTTGAGCATATTGCGTATTTTAGCCCGGTGCCATAGAGGCGAAACATTTCTTCGTAGCGCTCTCGCTTTGATTTCATCATGTCTCTCAATGCGGCAAGTACGCTTTTTTCGATTTGGCGACCTATGATAGACATCCTGGCATCATCTTGAACTGATTCACGCGATACGTTCAAATCAAGGTTTCCGGCATCTACCACGCCACGCACAAACCTTAGGTGACTGGGCAAAAGCTCTGTACAATCATCAGCAATGAGAACCCCTCTGCTGTACAGGCGCAGTCCATACGGATGATCTTTGGCAAACAGATCGTCGGGAGCGTGCGAAGGTATGAACAAGAGCGCGTCGTATTCAATCGCGCCGCGCGCTCTCACTGTGATGGATAGCAGAGGGTCGGCATCGTCTTGGAACTCTGCGCAATAGAACTCATATGCCTGCTTGTCGGGCACATCGCCGTCGGTTTTCTCCCAGGGAGGGATTTGTTCGTTCACTACGGTACGCGTGAAGGAGTCGTTGTTGCGCAGAAGAGCGCCCGTCTTTTTATCAAAGGACTCTTCAGCCAAATCCATCGTGATGGGATAGCGGATGTAGTTGCTGTAGCGCCCTATCAGGCTCTTAATCGTTTGCTGGTCAAGGTAGCGCTCATAGTTGATATCGGGTGTGCTGGGGCGGATATGAAGGATGACATCGGTTCCAAAACTCTCCTTGTGCGCAGGGTATATTTCATACCCCTCAACGCCCTTACTTTTCCACTGAAACGCCTCTTCGCAGCCCCTACGTCGAGATACCACTGTTACGTGGTCAGCTACCATAAACGATGAGTAGAATCCCACTCCGAACTGCCCGATAATCTGACTCGCTGTCGAATGATCCCTTTGCGCCAGGGCGTCTTTGAGTTGTCTGCTGCCCGAGTGGGCTATGGTACCCAGATATTCTTCAAGCTCATCGTGACTCATGCCAATTCCGGTGTCCGACACGCAAAGCAATCGTGAGTCTTTGTCAAATGAGATATGGATACGGAAATCTTCGGTTACTTCCGCTTCCTGCTGCAGCGTGCGAGCCTTGTCTATTGCATCAGAGGCATTGGATATGAGCTCGCGCAAAAACACATCCCGATTCGTATATATGGAATCGATCATGAGTCCCAAAAGAGCTTTTGACTCGGTCTTAAATGCTTTCATGTACCCCCCTCCTTTTTACGGCATAAGTTATCGCTTTTGTGGGATGTTTACAATGAAGTTGTCGATTGTTTGCTCATCCCCCCGGGTGAATTGTGGCGCTTCCCCCCCTTCTTGTGACAGAAACATTGATGCTGAGAGTAAAGCCATGCGCTCCCCTTTGGTGGACACGATTCGCTCCACCTTCATTTTTGACTTTTCCGCAGTTTCGATATCTGTGCGGGAGAAGGTCGAAGCTATGAGGCATGACACGCCTCGGGGGAGACATGCAGCCAGGCGTACGCGATCGACATCTACAGTCCGAGCGCGTTTCGCATCGCTTCTGACCGGATCAAAGGCATCTCGATGAGGAAGGAGGCCGTTCACGAGACCCGGAAGTATCAAACAGGAGCACTCCATGCCTTCCGTTGCTTCCAGCATAGCGATGCGCACCTTGTCAT
>CAZLKG010000081.1:118-7841 GCA_964560045.1 uncultured Slackia sp. | reverse complement strand
AGCTGCCGGAAAGCTGGGAGGAAAAGCTTAGATACACCGTGGGCACGCCGCTTTCTGCGGCAGCAGTGAAGGCTTTGGTGTAGGCCGCTACCGAAACCTGGGCGGTGGTGGGCTGCTCGCCCGCACGCATGCGCGCATAGAAATCCTTATCGGATATCGTTTGACCTAGATCGTCAAGATGTTCCTCATCGCCAAACAAAAACGGGAATTCAACGAGCGACACACCTTCGCGATCGACCACCGAAAAGGGCAGATCGCAACAGGAGTCAATAATGAGATTGCAGGCGGAAGGCATGAAGAAGTGCTCCTTTCTAAAAGCGAAGTCGGCCAAATGCGACCATACAATCCTATCATCCACGCAGAGAGGATGCCATGCGCGTGCGGCGATACCACAGCCCCTCTTCCAATCCAACGGGATAGGAATGGGGATTAAGCAGGCGTTTCTGCGATTCGTCAAGGCGATCCAGGTTTTGGGCGGTGCGGTCTTTCGCCGCTTTGGCGCTGCGGTCTTCAGGCTTAAGCGTCGAGCGGCCATCTCTCGCCAAAGGTTGCAGCAGGGTTTCGTAGCTGAGGCCCCCTAAGCGCTTCTGGCGCAAAATATCGGCGGGATCTATGATGATGCCCTCCTCGTTGACGGACTCATTCACATCAAACACCATGTCACCGGCGAGCTTACCCCCATCAAAGACATAGCGGCGCACGTCGAGTACCCCGGGAATCGTGAGCTTTGCCGACTGCTCGGATATCTTCAAGCATCCCATCCAGGATAGTTCCCCTGGCTCACGCGTAGCCGAGAGCTTGTACACACCGCCTAAAGAGGGCTGATCATAGGCGCAGGCCAGCTTGGTACCCACCCCCCACGAGCTCACCGGCGCGCCCTGTGAGCGAATCGAGTTGATGGTGTATTCGTCCAGATCATTCGAAAGCACGATGCCGCAGTCATAAAGCCCTGCGGCATCCAAGCGGGATCTGGCGTAGCGTGCAAGCCACGCCAAATCACCTGAGTCTATGCGTATGCCAAAGAGACGCTCCCCTCTTTCCTTCATCTCCAGACCCACCGTAATGGCGTTCTCAATACCCCGTTTTACGTCGTAGGTGTCCACCAAAAGTACGCAGTTTTTAGGAAAGATGCGTGCATAGGCGCGAAACGCCTCCAGCTCATCGTCAAAGGCCATGACCCAGGAATGGGCGTGCGTCCCCGACACCGGCAGATCAAAGAGCTTTGCCGCCATCACGTTCGACGTGGAGGCGCATCCGCCCACCACAGCAGCACGGCTAGCCCACAGAGAGCCACCTGAACCCTGCGCGCGGCGCAGCCCGAATTCGGCCACGGGGGTTTGGGCTGCCAAGCATATGCGCGCAGCCTTGGTGGCGATGAGCGTCTGGAAGTTGATACAGTTAAGCAAAGCCGTTTCCAGCAGCTGGCAGTGCATGATGGGTCCGGACACGCGCACCATGGGCTCCATGGGAAACACTGTGGTGCCCTCGCGAACCGCATCCACATCTACCGCAAGACGCAAGGCCCTCAGATATTCCAAAAATGCGGGCCGGAAGAGCTTGCCCCCGCCAGGCGCATCAAGCGATGCCAGATAGGCCAGGTCATCATCGGAAAAGCAAAACCCGTCTATCATTTCGGCAAGCTGAGCCATTCCACACGCAACCGCGAAACCGCCCTTGAATGGGGCCTCGCGGAAATACATGACAAAGCAAGCCTCTTTGTCCAGTTTCCCTGAGGCCCAATACCCCTGAGCCATCGTGAGCTGATAGAGGTCTGTGAGCAAAGCGTAGGCAAGCGTTGGGCGCTCCTGTTGAGCAAAGTCCTGTTGGACAAAGGCATCCTCTTTTTCAAGGAGATCTACTGCACTGCTGTACTCACGTGACTCTTTCTGATCCTTCATGGTAGTGCCCTCCTTGTATCGCCCGTCGATGGTAAGACTAGCGCCCGCCGATGGTAAGACTAAGTGCAGCCCGGCTAACCCTGGTGGCGTTTTCCACCCTGAGCCTTATGGCTGCGGCGGCGCGTTTTGCGGTGTTCCACCGCCTGCCCGGGGGATCGATTCTGGCGAGAGGTGGTGTTGGATGAGTTCGCAAGACTTGAGGAACGCATTCCTGGGCGCATAGAGGTGCGGCGAGACTCTTGCTGCTTTTTTTGTTGGGAGGCGCGATTGGCCCCCGAGCGCTTCTGTTGCGAGCGGCGGGGTACCTTGGAGGAAGCCTTCTTGGAGAGAGAATGATCGGCATGCTGCGAGTGCTCCTGCGAAAAGTCCTGAGATGAGACATCTATCCCGTGAGCGAGGTGGCTACGCCTTTTGCGCGCGGTCTGTTTTTGCGCAGTGGCATCGGCAGCCTTACTACCCTGGGTCTTATGTTGTGAGCGGCGTGTGGTAGATGAATCGTGGCTGCGTGCGGCAGATGAGTCGCAACCGCGTGCAGCGGACGATCCAAAGCTGCGCGCGGCAGGAATATCGGCCAGTTTGTCTGCGCCTGTGAAGGCAAGGGATGCAAACGACCCCGGCATCACGCCAGTCGAAGAGCTGCGGTCACGACACTCATCCAACACTTCCTGGGATACCGATGAGGGTTTGCCCGTCTTAGGATCCGTGTCCATCTCAGATACGGGTACCTTTATCTGCTTGTCGTCCACCAAAAGGGTCACCATCTCGCGCGGCACGTTAATATCGCACACCTTTGCATCGCCCATTGGGGTGGACACCGTGGAGTTGAGCTTGGGGCAGCGTCCTTTGAACTCCTTGTAGACGTCATCCTCATAACGCAAACAGCACATGAGACGGCCGCACACGCCCGAAATCTTCTGAGGATTGAGGGAAAGATCCTGATCTTTTGCCATGCGGATGGACACGGGCTTGAACTCACCGCCCAAACGCTTACAGCACAGCTCTTGGCCGCAATGACCAAAACCGCCCACGATACGAGCCTCATCGCGCACACCTATCTGGCGCATGTCGATGCGCTTGTGAAAGCGCGATGCCAGGGCGCGCACCAGCTTGCGAAAGTCCACGCGTTCCTCGGCCTCAAAGTAAAAGATGGCCTTGTCACCGTCGAAGAGAAATTCCACGGCGATGGGATGCATGTCTAAACCCTGCTCGGACACCATCTCCTTAAACACGGGAAGCGCGTCATGCGCGGCCTGCTGCGCCTCCTTCCATCTGTGCATATCTTCGGGAGTGGCCTTGCGGATTACGGGTTTAAGCGGACTTTTAAGGCTGGAGATAGCCACCTCATCAACCTCTTTGGCGTCGTTGGCAACACCGTATTCAAGTCCGCGTTCGGTTTTTACAATGAGGGCATCCCCTCGCCCAAATTCGATACCTTGGGGATCAAACCACAGGATCCTAGGGTTATAGGTAAGCCTCACCGGTGCGACGGTTGGCATACAGTACCTCTCTTATCTCAAAAAGCATGGCTTCAATCGTTGTTTGCGGAGAAACATTATACGAGATGGCGGAATCGGCCGCCCCCACGCGCTCATAAGCCCTCCATACACGTGCAAGCGTGGTATATCCGGCCGCATCGCGCACAGATTCGGCAGCATCTACGTTCACGATAAGTTCGGGGGTGTTGGCGCATGTCACGGAAACGTCGCGCAGCCACGAGCGTACCACCGAGGTCACCTGGCGCATGAGTTCAAGCGAGGCATTGGAAAGCTCCCGCTTTTGCCGGGTTTCCAAGGTACGCAGGGCAGACTTCTGCAAAAACTCGGCCCCCTCGTCATGCACGCGCTCCTGCTCACGACGCACCGCATCAAGGGGTGCTTTGGATGCCAGAACGATGTCGCTCGCGTATTCAAGCACGTCAAGGTCGTCTGCGCGCACAAGCGAAGACAGGGCATGTATCACCTTGGCGCGAAGATGTCCACGCTCGCTTGAGCGCAGATACTCCGCCGACAAGGTCAGCGATCCTCCGCTCGCCTCAATGGCGATGCGAGCCTCAGGCAGCGTGCAGCCCGTGTTCTGCACCACGATGGCCGCCGCCTCACTCGGTGGAATATGTCTGAATGGCACCACCTGGCACCGGGAAACGATGGTGGGAAGCACGCTCTCGCGCGTCCGCCCCAAAAGGATGAACACCACGTCTTCGGATGGTTCCTCAAGTGTTTTGAGAAAGGCGTTGGCGGCAGATGCCCCTAAAAGATCGGCGCGGTCGAGGATGTAGACCTTACGCTTACCTTGGATGGGTGCAAGGAATGCGTCAGCCACCACTTCGCGAATCTGCTCGACCACATACCCCTTAGCACCTTCGGGAGCAAGATGGTGGACATCGGGGTGCGTCTTGCGGGCTATGCGAGCACAGGATGTATCCTGGCACGCATCGCAGGAAGTACACGGATCCTTAGGACAGAGGATCGCCCGGGCGAAAACGGATGCGGCAAGCGTTTTGTTTGAACCAGGGGGACCCGTGAACAGGTATGCGTGGCTCACGCGCCTACCCTTGATGCACGCGCGCAGAAAGTCGCGCACGCGCGGCTGTCCCACGATACACTCGAAAACATCGCCCATCAGCGCTCGCCTTTTTCAGAGTGTGCCGTATCGTGCTCAAAGAGTTCGGCCACGTCGGGGAAAAGATCGGATATGGCATCCACTACCTGGGAAAAGGTCTGCTCAACCGAACCGCGAGAAGTCACGGTCCGCATGCGGTGAGGATCAAGATGCGCCATATCGACAAAGGCATCCGCCACCCTTTCGTGAAACTCTGATCCCGCCGCCTCCAGACGATCGAGGATCCCGGCCTGCCCTGCCGCACGCTTAAGCCCGTCGGCAACGTTTGAAGCGCTCATAACGATGGTGCGATCGATGGTGATACCTTGACAGGCAAGTTCGTTGAGCTGGTGCACCACCTCAATGCTGATACCGCGGGCGCAGCCCTGGTATGCCACGGTCGAATCGGAAAAGCGATCGCATAAAACAACGGCATTGCGCTCAAGCGCCGGGCGAATGACTTCCGAGACCAGCTGGGCGCGCGCTGCCTCGTAGATGAAGAGCTCACAGAGATCCGACATCTCAACGTTTTTCGCATCAAGCACCACACGCCGTAGCCGCTCACCAACAGACGTGCTTCCCGGATCGCGCAGGCAAACCACCTCGCACCCTGTTTTTTCTATGAGCTGTGCGAGCAGAGCTATATGCGTGGACTTGCCCGAGCCCTCTCCCCCTTCAAAGGTTATGAATACCCCCGAACCTGTAGGTTCGGCAGGCGCATTCACGGCTTTGCCTCCCGATTCGCTATCGTATTCGCTACCGTGTGGCTTGTGCCTCGTGTCACAGGTCATAGATGCATCCTCCCCGAGTATCAAGCCCTACAAACACGGGAAAATCACACACCTCCACACGACGCAGGGCCTCAGTACCCAGATCATCATAGGCAATCGTCTCTGTCGAAACCACACGCTGCGCCAAAAGTGCAGCAGCGCCGCCCGTGGTCACGAAATAGACCGAACCCGTTTCTTGGCAGGCGCGCGCCACCTCAACTGATCGCACCCCTTTACCCACGGTGGCCACGATACCGGCGCGGTAGAGTTTGGGTGCGGCGAAATCCATACGAGATGCAGTAGTAGGGCCTACGGCACCAAAGGGACGGCCCGCTGAAGACGGTGTGGGACCGGCGTAGAAGATGGTAGAGCCTTCAAGACCGTAGGGTAGAGTACCCTGCACCTCTAGCTCGGCAAGCAGGCGCATGTGCCCGGCATCCCGCAGCATATACATTTCCCCAAAAAGCAGGCAGGCATCGCCCGCACGCAGCTTGGCACGTACCTCTTTTGTAAGGGGAAGCACAAGTTTTAAGGGGTTCGCCACCCTGTCTTCCTTTCAGATCAGCTCCACCGTGGCGCGGCGCATAGCAGAACATCCCATGTTGATGGCAAGCGGCAGCGCAGCGATATGACATGGTGCCGTGTTCACATGAACGGCAAGGGCGAGCGTCTTTCCTCCCAGTGCGCCCGGCCCCATGCCGGTTGCATTGACTTTCTCCAAAAGCTCACGCTCGAATGCGGCCACGCGAGAGTCGGAGGCGGGAGTGCCCACCTCACGCATAAGCGCGAACTTGGATAGAGCGGCCACCTTATCGAAGGTGGCACCTATGCCTACGCCTATCACAAGCGGCGGACATGCGTTGGCCGCCTTGTGGCGCACGCAATCCATGATCTCGGCCACAATGCCCTCACGAGAGGCTCCGGGTGTGAGCATGGTCACGCGTGAGGCGTTGTCAGATCCCCCGCCCTTGAGAAGCACATGCACGCGGGCACCGGATCTGTTGACGAAATGAATGTCGGTGAAGGCGGGCGTGTTGGTGGTGGTGTTGCTCCGATCAAACAGAGCATCGCGCACCACACTTGCACGCAGACGGGTCTCGGCATAGGCGCGCGCCACTGCATCATCCACACGGGAAAAGACATCTCCCGGAACGCACACGTTAGGGCCTGCCTCCAAACACACCCACACGCTGCCCGTATCCTGACAGATGGGAACACGGTCACGCTCGGCAATCTCGGCGTTTTCCAGAAGTTGATCCAGTACCACAGCGCCACGTGTACCTGCCTCCGTCGCCCTTGCGGCTTCAAGTGCCAAGCGCACATCGCGCGGCAGAATGCAGGCAATGCGCGGGATAGACTCATAAACCGCCTGCGCCACCTGCTCTTTAGTGATGTTCATCATGATTGTCGGCTCATCTTTTGTCCCGGGTGAGGCTCACCCGAAAACCCCATTACGACTCCTATAAGATGGCTAGTAGATCACCACTCTGGTTCCTTTCTTGATATTGTTGTAGATCCACTTCGCATTGCTCACAGACAGTCGGATGCATCCGTGCGAGAGACTTCCTCCCAATTCACTATCGGAAACGAGAATCGAGTGGAAGAAGTAGCCTCCATAGATCTGCGTGGCCCAGCGAGCCCTGCTATCAGTAGTCAGTCTGGTTCGATAAAAGCCAGTCGTCAGATACGATCCGGTAATCGTCGGCGTACTCGACGTGCCCGTCACGCAGCTCCAATAGTATTTCAGAGTCCAGTTACCCTTCGATCCCGTGTAAACACCAACCTTATGAGTGCTGCGATTCACGAGGATTAGATACTTGGTGTTACTCGAGTACGACTGTGCTTTGTTCGTCATAGATGACTTGGCGTCGCTTTTTGCCGAGATACCCACCGTCGAGTGGTAGCTTCTGTCGGAGCCCTTATAAGCGCGCACGGTGTAGATGTAGGAAGTGCTCGTAGTTGAGGTATCGGTGTAGCTGGTGGAAGCAGTAGTGGCAATCCTTGTCCAAGTGCCACCCGAAGGCTTGCGATAGACGTAGTAACCCGCAGCCCCGGTAACCTTACCCCAGGTTACCTTGATGCCACTTGAAGTCTTCGTTGCAGTTTTGAGCGTGGGGATGGAAAGACGCAGCTCGGAGATCCCCGCCGTCTTGTAGTAACTCCTGTCCGATCCCTTGACGGCACGCACGGTGTAGATATAGGTGGTGCCGCTCTTTAAGCTCGAAGAGTCGGTGTAGCTGGTGGAAGTGGCGGTGGCAATCCTTGTCCAAGAGCCACCCGAGGTCTTGCGATAGACGTAGTAGCTCGTAGCTCCCGTGACCTTGCTCCAGGTTACCTTGATGCCACCAGAAGCGTTCTCAGCGCTTTTCAAGGTGGGGATGGATAAGCGCAGCTCGGAGATACCCGCCGTCTTGTAGTAACTCCTGTCCGATCCCTTGACGGCACGCACGGTGTAGA
>CAZLKG010000080.1:0-7850 GCA_964560045.1 uncultured Slackia sp. | reverse complement strand
TGTATTCAGCAAAAGATGACAATACAGTTTCTTCGATGTTGCTGTTTTGAGCTAACCTCTGACCGAGGCCTTTTGTCCCCCTCTCCAGAAGCCTCGGTTCAGTTGTTAGACGGCATGAGAAGTCCCGCTTACTGGGGCTTCTCATGCTTTATGGACGCTAAAAGCTAGCCAAGAAGAACTTTCTCTGCGATTCGGTTAGGACATCTTGTGGCGGATTGCCTTCTATCATGCGTACAGTATGTGACCACCCGGCGCTGTTGCCGTGGGTGAGAGGCTATTTGTGCTGCACCAGGTTAAGAAGATCGTTGCGCGAATGCACTCCGAGTTTTTCGTAGATGTGTTTGACATGTGCCTTTACTGTTTCGGTAGATATGTACAGTTCTTTTGCGACGTAAGTCGCAGACCGTCCGTGTGCAAGATACGAAAGTATTTCGGCTTCGCGTGACGTAAGATTGCAGCGTTCGGCAATCTGCGCACAGTGCGCTTCTACGGAATCCACGGATTGCGAAGAAGTAGTCGCCATCGCGTTGGTGTTCATTAGTGCTACTGCTGCCAGATAGATAACGAAGAACACTATGAAGATGACAGGATCCTGCCCACTGTCGCCTGCGACCGCGAGAATTGCTCCAACCATTCCTCCCGCAGCAAGGATGATGACTGAGGTACCCCACAAGAATTGATCGTTTTTTATGTCCGTACCGCTCTTCTCGTAGAGCAAAGACAAGGGAATCGTCGTGAAAAACGCGAATCCCGCACCCGTGCAGGAACCCATAACAAATCCCTCAGTTCCTTCAGGATCGGCAGTGAAGATGCAGAAGAAAAGAGACATCGCTGCGAACGCTGGACAAAGCCAGGAGGACATTTCCTGTAGGCGTTTATCGCTAGGACATGTTAGGGCAAAAATCACAAGCACTAGAGTGCAGAATATGAATCCGAAAAACGTTCCTTGTGCAATGGATGAGATGAGGAGAGCTTCAACGTCTTCGGGGGAGCTGCGCCACATAGACAAGAGAACCCCTATACACAGTGTTGCTCCCGCCAATGCCGACCAGAATGCGTGAAGAGCATTGCGTGCAGGAAGAGTTTTTGATGTAAGGTTCTTGCCAGATAGGCCGGTATTCTCCCGTGTGCCATTTGGTGATTGAGGCGAGAGAGGGGAGATGGGAGCAAGCAAAGCCGCAATGGTAGGACTTACTGTTATCGCGATTGCTGTGGGCAGTGGAAGAGAGAGGTTAACGATCACCAGGGCTATGGTAGTGGCAATGATCACAGAAAGCCCAACGTGGGTAACGACATTCCTCAGTGACAAGAAGGAGAACGTGTATCTCCATGAAAAGACTTGCAGGAGGCACCCCAGAGACATGACGACTCCCGCTGTCGCCACGAGGATAGAGACTGCGGTTTCTGAGAGAGTAGAGACCGTAGCGAGCGATGCTGCGAACAGTGCTCCGCCTGTCGCAGAAACGACCGTTATGAGAGGCTTTGACAAAAGGCGTATAGCATCGAGCGACAACACATGGGAAGCGAGAAAAAAAGCGCCCATTGCGCCAGATCCCACCAGAGAGGCTAGGAGGAACACTTGCCAGTTGTCTGAAGGGCGAAACGTTTCGAATGCAGTTGTAAGGCAACTGCCCGCCGAGAGCAGCACCGCTGTCCCGTTGAAAAGACACAAAGAAAACGCCAGGTATCGCACTTGGATATGCACGTTGCGCGTATCGCTCACGGCCCCTCCCTGCTGTGTGCCATCTATCATCCCCGGGCAGTTTGTCGAGCGAACAGGGTGCTATTGTAACATCGCGGGTTTTTTAGGGTGACGCTAATGCTTGGACGACCCCAAAAAGGTCCCGCCGAAAAGGTTCCGCCGAAGGTTCTGCGGTCGATCGAAAAGTAACCGCAACACTGCAATGACGTGAGCGCAATAACTCCACTTATCACTGCATTTTCTGCCTTCTTTTTTTCACCGTGTTCAGAGATCCGATCCGTCGGTGCTCTTGATGGCTGTTGGATCCACGTTGTTGGTGGCACCTGAGCTTTCTGCTGCGTAAGGGTCGGTGCCGTTTCGGAAGAGCATGCGGTATTGCAGGTGACGCAAAGCGTAGTAAGACTGCTCGTAGGCGCTGCTTTGGTCGTGCCAGTACCAAACGCGATTCGCTCCCTGGTATCCAATCAGGTTGATGGCGGGCATCTTTTGGCGAATTACTATCTGGGCCTTTTGGTAGTCGGTCAAAGGCGCTCCTATCAGATTAAGGGCCTGTGCAGCCAAGAAGTTGGCAGAGGTGTCGTCCTGGGTACTTGTCTGGTCGGTCTCTGCCACATCGTAGTTCGCCCAAATAAGATACTCAGCCTGCCACAGGCGTTGGGTGTGGTCGATTTCGTTCTCATCATCCGTCATGAGGGCTTCGTTGTAGTCTTTGGTGAAGTGCGGCTGATGATCCCCGAAAAAGATAACCACTATGGGGCGGTCAATCTCTTGTAGCTCCTGCAAGAACTCGGCAAGTGCCCGGTCGGACTCATCGATCAGCGAGAGGTATTCATTGGTTTCGGGAATGCTTTCCTCGTCGGACACGCTGTAGTCCACGTAGTCGGACTGCATGTCCTCGGGCAGCTCACCGGTGAGAAAACCCGAGTGGTTCTGCATGGTGACGTCGAAGATGAACTGCGGATCATCGTTTGTCCGGAGTAAATCGAGAATCGTGTCATAGGTGGCACGGTCGCTCACCATGCCGCGATAGGTCTGTGCCCCCTCAAAGTCCTCAATAGTGAGAAATTCGTCGAATCCAAGGGCTTCATACACGTTTTCTCGGTTCCAGTTGGTACCCGCATTGGGATGTATGGCCGTTGCGGTGTAGCCCAAGTCGGTGAAATCGCGCGCCAGGCTTTCTGCTCCGGCAAGGTTGTAGAGTTGATAGGGGTACACGCCAGCGCCCATGTAGCCAAGCGAGGCACCTGTGAGAAATTCAAACTCGGTATTGCACGTGCCGCCGCCATATGCGGAAACGAACAGCTTGCCTTTGGCGAGTGCGTCGTTGATGTTTTGATAGTTCTCGGGGCCGGTATATTCGGAATCAAGTTCGTTGAAGATTGAAAGATCCGAAAAAGACTCGTTCATAATGGCGATAACGCAGGGCTGTTCTGAAGAAAACTGGCTGGATGCAGCCTGGTAGCGCGCATCTGACCCTTCGGTCTCATCGTATTGTTCCACATACTGGGCAAGCAGCTCATCGGCGTATTCGTCTGAGTAACCGTCAGGTTCTTCCTGGTTGATGTTTTGGAGGTTCACGATGAACGACGGCAGAAAGCCCTGTTTGTAGTAGGCGCGCAGCGGCTGCCAGGCATCCACGCTCACTCCTAATGTCTGGAGGTAGTCAATCGCAAAGATGCCGTTGTAGAGCGCGACAGTAGCGACGGCAGCAAGGGTGAGGTTTGCGACAGCGGCAAGGGCGCGGCGGAAAGGCTTTCGTTTGCGGTGCGGTGCAGGCATGGAAGCGAGCGGGGTTATGGCGCATCCGAGAGCGCCGAAGGCGATGCCGTAGAGCGCGTAGGCAGAGAGCTTGTACACATAGCCTGTACTGACGGCAGCAGCCGTCTGAAGCGCTAACACATCGCTTGGCATGATGGGCATATTCTTGAAGGTGATAACAAAGAACTCGGCGATACCCAACACCAAAAATGCGACAACGGCTATGGCGGGGCCTGTGGCTCGGCGCTGGAAGAGGAAATACAGGATGAGGATGACCAAAGCTATCAGTGCCAGCTCAATGGCCACACAGGACGGATCCATGGAGAGAATATCGTGATTGGAAGGCACTTCGAGCGCCAGGAAGGCGAGTAGTGAGCAGATGAGAAGCACTACGGCGGGACGCACCCAGCGCAAAGCCCAGGCAAACGCCTTGTCGATGCGTGCGATGAGCGCAGAAGTTCCAAGTTGTAGGAGTGCGCATGCTACGAGGACGAGTGAAAGGGCTGCAAATGAGATGACGTCGCGGTCAATAAGGCCCGCGAGTGAGTAGGCTGCAAAGAAGATGAGGGCCACTATGAACGCTAGGGAACGTATAAGCGTTCCTCGCGAAAACACTCGCGAAAATGATATGACACGCATAGGTGATGCAGCGGATCCGGACGTCTCGTCAGAATCCGTGCCGGAAACTGTGTCAGAATCCGAATTGCTTTTCAGGGCTGCGATGCGCTTGAAGCCGAAAATGAAGACGACGAACGCGATGCAGGCGATGGCAAACTGTACCATGGTTGCTGCTTCCTTGCTGCCGCAGGAGGGCGGCGTGCGGGCGTGACCCGCAGATACGTAACACCGAAGCTGTGCTATGCGTAACGTACGAGCACAGGGTTTTTGACAAGCCAACGGGAAATGATACTACGATGTCACGTGTTTTGTGTCGATTCCGCAAATTATGTCAACGCGTGGTTACCCGCCGAAACCCGCCGAAGCCCGCGCCAAAGCCCGCCAGAGCTGGAACCGAAGTCGTCCACGCGCCCGAGCGTTGCGGTTAGCTTGAGAAGTTTGTTTGAGAAGTTGCCCTTGGTGAATATGCATTGGATGTGTATGATGTATGCATGTTCGACGACGGGTACATAGAATTCGAGTGGGATGACCGTAAGGCGGCTCTCAACCTCGACAAGCATGGCGTGAGCTTCGAGTCTGCCGCCGACGCTTTCTTAGACCCCTACGCCCGCATCACGCTTGACGTGAAGCACTCGGACCACGAGGAGAGGTTCTTCCTCATAGGGATGAACCTTGAGTCGAGGGTGCTCACGGTGTGTTACTGCGAGAGGTGTGATGTATCGAGGATTCGGATCATATCTGCCAGGAGATCGACGAAAAACGAAGCGCGACAGTATTGGAGGTATCGAAATGAGTGAAAAGGAGTCCAAGGTCATCGAGATGCCTGCCGAGGTTGACTTTTCCGAGAGCGTCCCGAATCCTTATGTCGTGAGGATTCGTAGGCGCGTGACCATTAACATCGATAGCGAGAACGTTGACTACTTCAAGGCTGAGGCAGCACGCACGGGCGTGCCCTACCAGACCATCATCAACATGTACCTTACAGAGTGCCGCGAGCAGGGGAAGCGCCTGTCGTTCACCTAGCCATGTACGACCCAGGCTGGCTCGGCGGCATATTTTTATCTGCCTGCAATAAATCATCAGGGCATAAAGTCACGCAGAGGACATCTTGATCCGCTCACCGGTAAGCGACAGATAGAGAGCGACTTGCTGTCCGAGGGCATCGGCATCGCGTTTGCGTTCGACGAAGTACATCGTGATAACTATCCTTTGGCTTGTCAGCGTATCTCTGATTGCGACGTTGGGAATTATCGGCTCAACGGACTGCCTGTTGGCAACGAACATGACACCTCCCGCTTCGAGAAAAGCGCTCTCTCCATCGGGAAGAAGCGCTTCGAATCGAGGGTGAAGCCCCGCATCTTCAAATGCATTCGTTATGGTCGGAAGGGCGTGGTGGATGTCATGGGGCATGGCGATGGGGTGCTGGGCTATTTCCTCCAGCGAAAGTTTCTCTCGTGCGGCAAGCGGATGGTTCGGCGAAAGAGCAACTTTGACTCCGAAGGAGAACAGGCGCTGACACTGCAGATGAGGACGATTGACTGGACCCATCACCACAGCAACATCGGCTATTTCGTTTTCCACCGCAATGAGGCAGGTGTTGCTGGTGTTGAACATGAGTTTCAAATCAAGGCCGGGATGTCTTTGGCGGAATGAGTCAAAGCTCTTGCTGGTGAACCAGCTGCAGCGCGATGGCGAAAGCGCGATTGCCACAGTGAGGTGTTTGCCATCAAAGTTCGAGGTGGTCGAGGAAGAATAGGAAAAAGCAGCTTCCCTACATCGTTCGACACCTACCAACACATCAAGCGCCAGCCTGTAGAACTCCCGGCCGAATGCTGTTGGCCGGGCTTTATGAGTTCCCTTTTTGATGAGAAGTACATCAAGTTCTTGTTGAAGATTGCTTACCGCCTTGGATACTGCCTGGGACGTGACAAAGAGCTTTTTCGCTGCTGCCGAAAAGCTCCCGTTTTCCACTGTGCTCACAAAATATTCGAGCTGGGAAAGGTTCATGTCGGCCCCCATCACGCGCTGCTTTGATGCAGTCCCCCTAAAGAAGCGAAGTCTGTTGAATTGCGTCTCGCTTGATGATAAACGCCCCGTAGGTCACCAAACAGCAAATACTACAACTATTAGTAGGGGTATCCAACTAATAGTTGTAGAAGGCCGTTCACATGCAATAGGTTGGTGGCGGCGGACTGATGTCAGGAATTCCCTCAGCTGTCCTCATTCATTAAGGATGGCTTCTTCGTCCGAATTGTCATCAGTATTGTTGTCATCAGTATTGTTGTCATCAGTATTGGAGGATGGCCCCGATCCCGAAGAGGACGTTCCCGAACTCGCCGATCGGGTGGAGACGGTTACCGTATCGCCTTCGGACACCGTGGTGGGACTCCATCCCGTCACAATCGCGGATCCCGAGCTATCTCCGTTGAAACTCACGTTGAAGGGGAGGCTCATCGATCGCAGTTCGCTCACCGTCATTCCCTCGTAGAGATAATTGCTCACGGTATAGGTTTGGACTGGTTCGGGACCTTGTGAAATGTAGATGGTGACCGTTGAACCTTCCTCGAGGTTCCCTCCGCTGGGATCCTGAGCCATGACAATGCCCTCTGCATAGGTATTGCTGTAACCGCCTGATGCAACGCTCACGCTAAAGCCGGCGCTGCGCAGCGTGCTCGTGGCGGTGGACTGATCCTCGCCGACGGTATTGGGAACACTCACCTCGGCGGGCCCTAACGATATCCAATACGTTACCGTAGTGCCTTTATCGGCTTCGGTATCGGCGGCGGGATCCTGGCTGCTTACCGTGTTCACTTCGGCATCGGAATTCTCGTTACCTCCGAACGAGGCAACAAATCCCGCTGCTTCGATGGCCTCTTGGGCTTCCTCAGCCGTCATACCGTCAAGGTCGGGAACGGTGCCCTTCTCGGCTCCAAGCGAAATCACGATGTTCACGGTTTCGCCCTCGGCAAGCTCGGTATTGGCTTCGGGATCGGTTCTGACCACGCGACCACTTACGGTGTCACTACTGTATTCTTCGGTCACCTCACCTACCACGTATCCTGCTGCCTCAATGGCCTCGCGGGCTGCTTCTTCGGTTTGTCCCGTCACGTCGGGCACGCGCGACGTGGTGCCAAACGAACCAGAAACCACAAGCGCAATGAGCGCGATGAGAGCAATGGCGATCAGCGCGCCCACAACGACAGCGACGGTCTTCTTCGACTTCTTTTTCTTCCTGCCATCGTCATTGCTGCGGAAGGAGGTGGTTTTGGCGACTTCGCCATCCGTGAGCGGTATGACTGCTGTGGAACCTGCCGGACTTATGACCTGTGTGACGGCACTGTTCATGCCGCCCAGGTTCACGGCTCTCCCCATCAGAAAGTCATCGAGTGCCTGCTTCATTTCTCGGGCGGTGCTGAAACGACCCGCAGGGTCTTTTGACATGGCCTTGAGAATCACAGCTTCAAGGTCGGGATGGATTTCGGGGTTGATCTGGCTGGGTGGCACAGGAGGCTCGTTCACCTGGCGCGTGGCAACGCTCACGGCATCCGGTCCGTCGAAGGGCAGCTGCCCTGTGGCGGCTTCGTAGAGTACGCAGCCAAGGGAGTACATGTCGCTCGTGCCGCTTAGGTCTCTGCCCTGCGCCTGTTCGGGGGAGATATAGTGTGCGGTCCCCAAAACGCTTGAAGTTTGGGTTTTTACGCTGTTCTTGGCGCGCGCGATGCCGAAGTCCATCACCTTGACGTTGCCGTCGGGCTGAACCATGATGTTTTGA
>CAZLKG010000079.1:5674-7936 GCA_964560045.1 uncultured Slackia sp. | reverse complement strand
CCGCATGGTCGGGACGACAGGATTTGAACCTGCGACATCCTGCTCCCAAAGCAGGTGCGCTACCAAACTGCGCCACGTCCCGGCACTGTTCTCCTGTCGAACAGCCCGCCCATTATAGCAAAGTGAAGCGGAAAGGCTCCTTTTTCATTCGGTTATTTCACCACCATGATAGGCACGTTGATCGCTCCAAGGAGTTTATGGCTTACGCTTCCCATGTATTCCTTCCAGCCAGAAAGCCCGCGACTTCCGACAATCACCAGGTCATACCCCTCTTTTTCAACGAGTTTTGCTATCTCGCGCGCCGGGTCAACCCCCTTTACCAACAGCTCTTGGACGGTATTACCAGAAGCCCCGTTTTCATCGAGGATCTCCACGGCCTCATCAAGAAGAACCCAGGAATCTTTCTCCATCATCTCGAGAAGGGAGGCAAAACCCGTTGTCTGTTCGTCGGTCAAAAAGGGCACGGCCACCACATTCACAACATCCACAGTGATGCCCTCATCGAGTGCGGCGATCTCAGCCGCCTGCTTAAGACCTTTTTTCGAGCTTTTTGAGCCGTCGTATGCGACAAGAATCCTTTTCAGTGTCATGGTGACCCCCTTATCTGTCCTGCTTTTGGCCCCGCATACAGAACTAGGTTTCCCGGTCAGTATACGCCGCATACACCGCTCGGTATACGTCTCGTTGGGCGTGCGAACCCATGAGCGGGTTTATCCGGGAATCGGCCTTTATCGCTTCGTTGAGCGTGCGGGTTTGTCCGAGAATCGGTCTTTATCAGTCTCTATCGCATCGTTGAGTGTGCGGATTCATGAGAGGTTCACAAGGGGATTCACGAGGGAGTCAGCCCTTATTATCTCGCGTCTCACTTCGCTTGCTACTCACGGACGTTCACGAAATGAGACACAACCTCTACGTGGTGCGTTTGGGGAAAAAGATCAACGGGTATGGCTCTCATGAGCTTAAATCCGGCGGACTCCAGACGCTCGACATCACGAGCCCAGGTGGAAGGGTTGCAGCTCACATAGGCAAGACGCCTCGGCGCTGCCTTAGCGATGCTTCCTGCGATTTTTGTGGCGAGCCCTGTACGGGGCGGGTCTACCAGTAAGGCATCGAGTTTCCCGAGTCCGGGCAGCTCGCGCGTTGCATCTCCGCCTACGACTTTTACGTTGTCGATTCGAGCCGATTTGAGTGCGCGTCTTAGATCGCGCACGCTTGAGGCGTAGCTTTCCACCGCGAATACGGCTTTGGCGATGCGCGCCATAGGGAGGGTGAATGTGCCTGCGCCACAGTACAAATCGGCAACCACATCGCCCTCTTTAATGTCGAGGCCCTCGAGGGCGAGGTGCACCAAGGTATCAGCCTGGTTCGTGTTTACTTGGAAAAACGACGGGGCACTTACTGCGAACTTCTCTTTTCCCACGCGCTCGCGCCACCGCGCACTACCACTAAGCACCTCAATGCCTTTGAGTTTGCGAGCTTCATTGACGCCGTCGGTCATGACGCGCACCACTCCGGATGCCCCAACTGCCTGTTCCATCGTTTTGGCAACCATCGCTCGCGGAAATTTTTGAGGACGGGTCCAAACGGCTACTTCCAGATCACCTGTGCGCTCAGAATGCCGGATTCCTATGCGGTGAATTCCCAGATCCCCGCGCGAATTCAAGTAGCGAAGCGCTCCGCGCACAGCTTTGGGTGCGCGCTCTATCGTCGTATGGGCGAGAGGACAAGCGTCAAGAGGGATGACTTCGTCTGAGCCTTTGCGGTGATAGCCCATCACGAACCCCTTGTCTGGCGCGTTCGCACAGCTGAATTCGAGTTTGTTGCGGTATCTCATTCGCTTCTTGGAAGGTACACAAATCCCCACCAGGGATTCGGCTTGCTCAGGCGGGAAGTGAGCCGTGCGGCAAAGCTGGGAGACGACGTTGTCACGCTTTTCTGCGAGCTGGCGTTCATAAGAAACCTGCTGCCACCCGCACCCTCCACACTCACCTGCCAAGGAGCACAGGGGTTCCACGCGATCGGGGGAGGAGGTGATTATCTTTGTTAGGCAGCCTTTGAGGTAGTTACCCTTATCGGCCACGACATCCACCGCAACCTTATCTCCCGGGCAGGTATTCTCTACGAAAACCACCTTTCCGTCTCTTGTTTTGCCTATACCGGCGCTACCATAGGTAAGTCTCTCTATGACAATCTCTTCTCGCATCGTTCCTCATTTCTCGCCATGGAGATTGTAGCGCAAAGCCTTTGTTTGCCTTTTGGGTC
>CAZLKG010000079.1:1881-5664 GCA_964560045.1 uncultured Slackia sp. | reverse complement strand
CTCGAAAGAGGCGGATCGCTCGAAAGGGCAGGGTCGCTTTGTGGTATCAGGCGCGCATCAAGAGGTGTGAGTCTGCTGCGGTCACGATATTGCATGCCAAGGAGTTCAGGTGTGCGCATCAAGGGGTGTGGATGTGTTTGAACGGGGCTTTGGGGCGCTTTGTGGCTACACTTTCAGGTATTCCAAACTACCCTCTGCCATTGTGTTGCTTATATGACCTGTTCAGACGCTTGCGAAAAAAGAGATTGCGGTCAAGGGTTTTGGCGTATAATCCCGAAGTTGATGTGCCCTCGTAGCTCAGCGGATAGAGCACTTGCCTCCGGAGCAAGGTGTCGCAGGTTCAAGTCCTGTCGAGGGTACCATGTGGCAGGTTGACGTGGCGCTTCGCGAGACGGACTAAAATCCGCCAAGGTGCCACAAGGGTGCCCCCGGGGTGCGATCTTCTCAAGAGAACGGCCCCACAGGTTGCTTTTGGGACTTTCTTGAAGGCGAAGCCGAAGAGAGTCAAAGTGTTCGCGCAGCGGGCGCAAAATCCGCCCATGTTTGGTGTGTGCTGCCTCAGGGCATGACGGAAAGGAAACACAATGGCGTTGTACACCCCCGGATATAAGCCTAACGGGCGTGAAGTGGCTGTCATTAAGACATCCAAGGGTGAGATTCGCGTTCAGCTTGCAGGTAAGGATGCTCCTATCCATGTAGGCAACTTTGTTGAGCTTGCGCGCAAGGGGTTCTATGACGATCTGAAGTTCCATCGTCATGTACCCGGTTTTGTCATCCAGGGTGGCTGTCCCAACACGCGAAAACTTGATTCTGCACAGGTGAAGGCTGCGGCGGGCAACCCCTTTGCCGGTCTTGGAACGGGCGGCCCCGGCTACACCATCAAGCAGGAGTACACCACCAATCCGAACAACTCCCATGATGACGGCGCACTGGCGATGGCGCGCTCACAAAATCCTGACTCCGCCGGATCCCAGTTCTATCTGTGTCTTGGCCCTCAACATGGTCTTGACTCAGGGTATACCGTGTTCGGCCAGACCATTGAAGGTAAAGATGTCATCAAGCAGCTTCGCGTAGGCGATGTCATCGAAGGTATTGTCATCGAAAACGCAGACTGAACGCAGTTCATGCGTTGCTGACACATTACTGTCGCGTGCCCCGAAGGAAGAAGACGACTCACATGATGGACAATCAATACATCGAATCTGCCCGTTCTGCCTATCAGGCGCGTGACTATCAGACGGCCCTGACCTTGTTTTCGCAGTGCGC
The DNA here is from genome assembly GCA_964560045.1 of uncultured Slackia sp. GTDB lineage: Bacteria > Actinomycetota > Coriobacteriia > Coriobacteriales > Eggerthellaceae > Slackia. The sequence goes on along the minus strand of CAZLKG010000079.1, from coordinate 4,398 downwards.
TTCCGACCCCTCGGTGTCTAAAGATCCCGGCGATATGGGTTATCTCTACCACCAGATGGGTAACTGCCTTTTGCAGCTTCAGCAGTTCGGGGAAGCCGTCAATGCGTACACGCGAGCCACGGCGGATTCCGCTTATGGCGCATGCGGGGCGATCAATTGCAACCTGGGCAAGGCATATGCTTTTTTGCATGACTATGAGGATGCGGTGGAGCATTTTGAGATCGCGGTGTCGGATCCCACGTATGAGTCGCCCTACAAGGCATACCTCGGTATGGGTAACGCCCTTCTGAAACTCGGCAAAAACGCAGAGGCGGGTGTTGCCTTTCGCGAGGCAGCACTCGATCAGGGCAACCCCGATCCTACCAAGGCTCTCATCAATCTGGGCGTGTGCTTTATGGCGCTCAACCGTCCGGCGGATGCAGCGCGCTCTTATGAAAGCGCGCTGCAGTTCGATATGGATTCCGGTACGCGCAACAAGCTATACGCGAATCTGGGTCAGGCTTACGTTGCTAGCAATCAGATGCAAAAGGCTGTAGAAGCCTTTGAGACGGCTCTTGCTGACAAAACCTACTTTCTGAGCGAGTCGGCAGGTATTGATTACGGAATTGCCGCCAAGGCTGTTGCTGTCGGAACTGCTTCCGTACCGCCCCTTGCGAAGAACACTCAGACCGGCGAGACCTACTCCGATATGTCGGGCCTTGATGTGGCCGCCGACGGCGCACCCATCAATCAGGATCCTTACTATTACGGGTATCCGGGTGACCCGCAGTATTATCCCGTTGAGACCTACGGCTACGATGTAGATGACGGTTACACGTCCGGCGATGAGCGATTCTTCAACGCAAGCGATGAAGAGCTTGAGCTCTATTCCAAAAACATCGCAAAGAAGGATCGTAAGCGCCGGAATGTAGGTCTGAAGTTCCTCGTATTTCTGTTTGCACTTCTGCTTATTGCTGCCTTAGGCTGCGTTTTCCTCTACACTCAAGGCTACGGGTATCCCACTCAGGAGAGTGTGGTACAGGAGCTCTTTGCCGATACTTCCAACGCCGAGCAGTATTTCTCCGACAGCGTCAGCTCTGATTCGATAAATTCCCAGATGCGTGCTGTTGTGCAGGACTCAAATGTCACTGTGAATGCCGTCGAGCGCAGCATGTCCGGCTCAACGGTGTATGTGACGGCCACTGCCGATGGAGGGGGCGAGATCTCCTATCGTGTGGATCTGGTTCGCGATCTCATCGGCTGGAAGGTGTCCACCATTGAGATTGTCTTTGCTTCCCAAGAACAAGGCTAGCCGCACTATCTGGGAGGTCGCATTTCACGGCCAAGCTGAACTCCGAGCTGGCCTGTCTTGCCTGAGCTTAAAGGGCGCAGGTGCCTCACTCGCAGGTATCCGTCACCCTGTCCTCATCTGTCACTTCGGCCTCTGCCGTTCTCTGTTGTCAATTGCCTGGTACATTTCACGAAAGGAAAACGAACATGGCAATCGAAAAAACCTTTTCCATGCTTAAACCCGACGCCGTGCGAGATCGCCATGTGGGCGAGATTATCGCTCGTATTGAGCGCGCCGGTCTGTCCATTGAGCGTCTAGAGCTTGCCTGTGTTACGCCCGAACAGGCTGCGGCTAACTATGCCGAGCATGAGGGTAAGCCTTTCTACAACGGCCTCATTGAATACATCACCAGTGCTCCTGTGGTGAAAATGATCATCTCCGGTGAAGGAGCTGTCAAAAAGATGCGTGCGCTCATGGGTGCCACCAACCCTGCTGAGGCGGCTCCTGGCACGATTCGTGGTGATTTCGGTCTCGTTATGGATGAAAACGTCATCCATGGATCCGATTCTGTCGAGTCTGCTCAGCGAGAAATAGGCATTTTCTTCGGAGCGTGAGTGGGCTTTTCACACCTGAAGGTGTGAAGTCGCATTTCGGGCTTCTGCATGATCCGTCTGGTCATCGGAGAGAATCGCGTGAGTGAGCCGAGCGAGGGCTTCATGATGTCCGTGAAGAATTTCGAGGTCGAGCGCGCCTCTATCGTGGCAAGATTGCCCGGTTTACCTCAAGCCGTCCTGAGGGATGCCGCCCGCTACGCCAATTAGCGCATCGATTTACCTTTGATGATACCGTTCGCCCGTCGTCGAACTACCGTTTGCCGACGGGCGAACTTGTATTGCGAGCCCCGATTGTGAAGAGGGTATGGATTCTCCTCAGACAATTTTTCGAAATGACGGCGGAAATTTACCCAGAACGGTCAAGCAGTGAAGATACGTATGTCTCTTACGTGCTGCCTTCGTGCGAAAAATGCGAAACCTCCCTGATGATGTTACGAATTACTGAGCTCATAACACTGTTTCATTTAAGCTATACTCGGGAAGTCCGTGTCGGGGCAGGAGAATGTGGGTTCATTCGAGATCCGCTTTGCGGCCGTACGCCCAGTTCGATGCGCTGACAAGCAACGCAAGAGGCAGAAGAAAAGAAACGTTACCGAGAAGGGAAAGGCACAAGATGAAAATCGTTGTTTCTTT
>CAZLKG010000079.1:0-1871 GCA_964560045.1 uncultured Slackia sp. | reverse complement strand
CAAGGTCGTTCCTGATGATCAGGACATTCAGGTGTCCGGCGACCGCAGCCTTGATTATTCCAGGGCTCATCAGATCGTCTCGACCTACGACCTAAACGCCATGGAGGCTGCAGCTCAGTTGGCCGCCGCCAACGAGGGATCCTCCGTCGTGGGCATTACCGTGGGCGGCCCCAAGATCAACGACTCCAAGATGAAGAAAAACGTTTTGGCTCGTGGTGTCGGTGCACTGTACATGACAGCAGATGAGGCATGCGCTGATCTTGACGCGCGTGCCACTGCAGAGGCCTTGGCTGAACTTCTTGTCAAGGTGGGCGATTACGATCTGATTGTGTGTGGTGACGGTTCTGCCGACAACTACGCGCAACAGGTTGATGTGCAGTTGGCTGCCAAGCTGGGTGTGCCCGTTGTGAACGGCGCAACCAAAATAGAAGCCGGTGAGGGTGTTGTGGTTGTGGAGCGCACCCTAGAGGATGTCGTAGAGACCGTTGAGGTTCCGTTGCCCGCCGTGGTGTCTGTGTCCCCTGACATCGCGCTGCCTCGCATCCCCGGCATGAAGGATATTCTGGCCGCCGGTAAGAAGCCGATGAACGTGGGCGGGGCCGAGGGATCCTACGCTAACACCATTGAGGTTGTTGACTGCAAGGCTCCCGAGCAGGCCGACCGCAAACTCGATATAGTCGATGCCTCCGAGGATGGTGCCATCGAGAAGTTCGCCGCCGCCATCAAGGCTGCGCTGTAAGGGAAAGGTGGATCTGAGAAATGAAGGCTTTCGTTCTCGCTGAACGCTCCGACGCCGCCCGTGAGCTGTGCGCCGGTGCCCGCACCATGGCTGACGAAGTGGTTCTGTTCGCCGTGGGCGACATGGAGGTGCCTGCTTCCTGCGCTGATAAGGTACTGCATGTCGCTTTACCCGAGGGTGCCGTATTTGACGATGCTGCCGATACCTTGATCGCCGCTTTTGATGCTTCCCAGCCCGATGTTGTTTTCGCCGAGCCTACCAGGCATGTCAAGGTCGTGGTTGGCAAGCTCGCCGCCCACGCTGACGCCGCTGTCATCACCGACGTCATCTCCTTTGAGGGCGATGTTGCCACCAATATGTATTTCGGTGGCGTTGCCCAAAAACAGCAAAAGGCCTCCGGCACCGCCTTCTACACCGTAGGCACCGGCGTGTTCGCCGAGGCTGAGGCGTCCGGTGCAAACGCAACCGAAGAGCTTGCCTGGGTTGCCCCTGCTAAGGCAGTCAAACTTTTGTCCTCCAAGCCCATCGAGAAAAGCGGCGTGGACTTGACCAAGGCCGATGTTGTTGTGGGTGCCGGTCGCGGCTTTGCCGAGAAGGCCGAACTTAAGCTCGCCGAGGATTTGTGCGATAAGCTCGGTGCGGGTCTCGGCTGTTCCCGTCCTCTCACTGAGGGTGTGGACTGGCTGCCTACCGAGGTCTACATCGGCGTGTCCGGGCAGATGCTCTCCCCGAAGACCTACATCGCCTGCGGCATTTCCGGTCAGATGCAGCACATGGTTGGCTGCAACCGTGCGGGTACGCTCTTTGCCATCAATAAAGACAAGAACGCTCCGATTTTCAAGCAATGCGATTACGGTCTGGTGGGGGATATTAAGACCATTCTGCCGGCCTTGACCGCCGCTCTGTAAACGCCTCACTCATCTTTTAGCCGGGCCTGCGCCTGACGGGCGCAGGCTCACTTCGTTCAGCTTTCTCATGTATTGCGGGGTGGGCACGTATGTTTGTGTCACTCCGCGCCGCCTTGCGGGGTGTGCGCTTCGCACATGCCCCCGGACGTATCGGCCCGCAGGCGCCTACCCTGAAAGGATGTAAGCCAATGGCTGACTTCGACGCAATTGTCGTGGGTTCCGGC
>CAZLKG010000078.1:0-7953 GCA_964560045.1 uncultured Slackia sp. | reverse complement strand
GAAAGCACATCCACCTCACCGTCATCCATGGTGAACACGGTTTCCGCGTGGAAGGCATCGTCACCCGCCGTGACCGTCATATATCCACCCGCAATCAGCATCTCCAGATCGGAGTGGAAGGCATCATCGGAAGCCTCCACATTTAGGGTTCCGCCAGACACGCGCAGGTAGGTGACAGCCTGCACCCCGTCATCGCCCGCCTGTATGTCGAAGGTGCCACCGTCAATGGATACGAACCCTCGCTCGGCATCATCGTCCTTGTTGGATTTGATGCCATCTCCGCCCGCGACAATCGTGAAGTCGCCGTCGAGGATTTTCACGCAATCACGACCCCGCAGCCCATCTTCCACAGCGTTTATCGTGAAGGTGCCGCCCGTTATTACGAGATCATCCTTTGAGCAGATGGCATGTCTGTATGAGGCATCAACTTCAAGGGAACCCGATCCGTTGATGGTGAGATCGGCACGACTGAAAAGCGTGGCATAGGGTTCGTCGGAATCCTCCTCAAGCTCGTAATCCGACCCATCGGTCAAGACGTTTTGGGTTCCTTCCGCTAAGGTGATGAAGCATTTATCAGCCTCTTTCACGTAGATGGCCGGGCCACTCTGATTGCAGATGGACACCCCGTTGAGAACCACCTGAACCTTCTCCTCATCGGAAACCTCGACCAGCAGCTGCCCGTCGTCAAGCGTGCCGGAAACTATATAGGTTCCCTCGGCTGAAATGGTGATGACGGAATTTTCAAACGAAGCACCATCGCCCTCAATGTTCACATCCGTCCCGTCAAGCTCAATAAGGGTTGCATCGCTTTCGTCATAGGAGGGATCTTGGTCGCGATCGGTGTATTCGAGATCGAGCGCATCCGCATCGAAAGCCTCTGCTACCTGGGCGAACTCGCTGTCTGATGACGTGGAATCCGCCGTCTCAGAACCCTGAGAAACAATTGAGCACCCTGAGGCAAGAAATAATCCTAAAGCGAGCATGAGTGCCGCAGCGCAACGCGAAAGACGTTCACACACGGTGCGCGGGCGCACGAAGGTGACCTTTTTCATCGTCATCCTTTCTACAGCACGTCGCGCACTACGGCGGCACGGCCAAGGGAGATCTTCAGATTGCCGTTGCGACACCGCAGCTCATCCAACATGCGCTTTTCAAGACCCTCTTGGGCCATGCGCACGGAATATTCCAGCTGAAACAGGCTTCCCATATTGGTGGTGCGCACCTCGGTAAGCTCGTGTTCGACAGTATAACGATCCAGCACGCCCTCAAAAGCTCCTTCGTAGTCTAAGTCCTCAGGCACGGTTATCTTGAGGGTCTTCTCCGGCATCCTAGGAGCCCCGAGAGGCGAGATGACGTAGGCGACGTTGGCGATGGCTACGATAACGGCGAACAAGACCCCGAGGAGGACAAACCCCATACCCGTGGCCAACCCTACCGCCATGGCGAAGAACACGCTTCCGATATCTTTAGCGCTTCCGGGAATGGATCGAAATCTCACCAGGTTGAACACGCCCATGACCGCAATACCGGCTCCCAGGTTGCCGTTGACCAACGTGATAACCATCTGAACGATAAGCGGCAGAAGCGCTAAGGTAACCACGAAGTTCTTTGAATAGGAGTGACGAAACATATAGGTGAACGCCACAATGAGCCCCAACACGATAGAAGCGAGGCAGCAGAGCATAAAATCCGAAGCGGAAACGCCCGAAGCAAGCGAGTCGGACGTGCCATAGATCGATGAAAACACCGAGTCCAGCATTGTCTTTGTCTCCCATTCCCTCTCTTACCTGCCGACTGGGGCTCCCACGCCAGCCAAATCCCTTGCAGCCACAGCCGCCATGGGTCTTTGTGCCCGTGCTCGCACATCTTTGTGAGGTGAGTGCGCTGAAGGCATCCGCCCGAGCAAAATCCGATGCGCAGTCTCACGTTCGCCGAATGGCTTGCAGTTATCTTGTATGCACGCGAGATAGGCTTCGCCGTATTTGGAGAAGGAACTTGGATAGGCACCGCATTCGGCAAGAGCGCCTGAAAGCCACAGGGGAAATGCTCCGGTCACCTTCACCTCCATGATCACGCGATCCGAGGGCAACAGAGGGAGAGTTCCATGCGCCCCCGGATGAGAAGCTGAGCCCTTGTCCATAAGATCACGATATGACACGTTTTCATCAAAGGTAATGCGCACGTCAGAGCCGGTTTGGCTCGAGGCGGATTCATCCTCGCCGCCCTGAGAGGCCACACGAGCGCTTTGCACCGGTGCCTGCGCGCCGCAGTCCTCCCCTCTTGATTCCTCTCTCGGTACAGGAGCATATGCCGTACGATCGGTCGTGATAAGCATCGATTGGAAAAGCGGGTGGTAGCGCTTCATCGTCTGATCTATCTCACGGGCGTTTTGAACGCTTATCTTTGAAAGAGAGTCGGCAACAAGCTGCGCATCGGCGGGAGCAAAGCGCTCACAGGCCACCTCGTAAGGTGTACCGGAGAGATACGCCTGTGTCCCGGCAGGCGAAAGGGCCACGCGCCGTTTGTATACCACGCCCTTGAACTTCTTTTTCACTTCGATAAATACGACGGAATCATCGCTTAGGTTGCCGTACCAGCGAAGGCGCAGCTTTTCCTTATATAAGGGTTTCTCAAGCGAGCGGCGAATAAGAAGGCGATCGCGTGTATCAAGGTAGAGGCTTGTCACGCGCGAGGTGCCGTATGCATCGGGTGCCATGCCCCCCAGACGACTGATTGCATCTTGCAAGTAGGCACATTGAGATTTGTCGATCACATATTTCACTTCTTCACGTTTGAAAACTTCGGTAAACGAACCCATGCGGACCCCTTTCAATCGAAGGCTTTGATGCTTGTATCGTGCCGCCCTCCGCTGAAAACGTCCTGAAAAACAAGGGATCCCGCCCTTGGCAAAAACGAAACATCCACAAATCCAGGTCGCCTGCGCCCTATTTTTCAGGGTCTTTTCAGATGAGCGGATACAATGGAGCACGGAAGAAGAAACTGGTACGTACTATGAGGTGAGGTATGCGAATCCTTATCGTAGAAGACGACATTGCCCTCTCACAAGCCCTTACGCATATACTTAAAGAAGGCGGATATACCGTAGAGGCAGCAGCCGACGGGGAGACGGGATTGTCCTATGCGCTCACCGGAGCATATGACGTGGTGGTGCTTGATGTCATGCTTCCCGCCATGGACGGACTCGAGGTGGTATCGCGCATGCGGCGAGCCAAGGTGAGTACCCCCGTCCTTTTGCTCACAGCACGCAACACCGTACCCAACAAGATAGAGGGCCTTGATGCCGGGGCGGATGACTATATGACCAAGCCCTTCGCTCCTTCGGAGCTACTTGCGCACCTGCGAGCCCTTAGCCGCCGCCAAGGCGAAGTGATCTATGAGCGCATGAGTGCCGGCGATCTTGTACTTGACCTTGAAAGCCATGAGCTGTCATGCGGTGCCAAGACCATCAACCTGAGCAACAAGGAATTCATGCTCGCAAAGACACTGATAGCAAACGCAGGGCACGTGCTCTCGAAGAACCAGATTATTGAGAAGGTGTGGGGCATAAACTCGGCCACAAGCGAAAACAACGTGGAGGTCTATGTCTCATTTTTGAGGAAGAAACTCTCATTCTTGGAGTCGAATACATACATCGAAGCACTGCGAAACGCCGGGTATCGCCTTGTGACAACGCAGACCGATACGCCAGCCGACGCACTTGGGGCTGCTGGTGCCCCTGGGGACGCACAGGGAGACACACGGCGGCATGCAAAACAACAATCAGCCGAACAAACGATGCCCACCAATGCTTAAACGTCTACGCATTCAGTTCATAGCACTCAACGTGCTTACCGCTACGGCTATTATGGTGGTTGCCTTTGCAGCCATCTGCGTCATGGATCACCGACGCAATGTGGAAGATGCATACTCCGCGCTACGAAGCGCCCTGGATCAAGTCTATCAACGCTCCGACATCCAGGCAGAAGACCTAGAGATGCCGCCTTATCTGGACTCCACAACAGAGACAGAGGAAAATACAGAAGAGGATACCCAAAGCGGAGTTCCGCCCGAGATCGGCGGCACAGGCGACAACCTTGTTATCCCCACAGCCATCTACCTTATGTCAGAAGACGGATCGCTTTCTGCCGCCACGACGCAAAGGAGCACCGCATTCATCGCCGAGGAGGTGTTGGATGTAGCCCAAGAAGAGCTTCTGGCAACCGATGCCGAAGAGGGAGAGCTTTCCGAAGCAGGACTCATCTTTGTAAAAAGAACCACACCCCAAGGAACCTACATCGCCTTTGCAGATTCATCCGAAATAAACGGGTGGGTCACACTCGTGCCCATTCTGACGGTTGTCGGAATTGCGGCAGTAATCCTGTTTTTGGCGGTTGCCGGTGTATTCTCGCGCTGGGCGCTTCGTCCTGTGGAACGGGCGTGGCGGGCGCAGCGGCAATTCGTAGCCGACGCATCCCATGATCTGAAAACCCCCATCACCGTGATCCTTGCCGATGTTGCCATCGTGCTCGGACACACCGAAAAAACCGTGGGCGACCAAAGGCAGTGGATAGAAAGCATCCAGCATGAGGCCAAATCCATGCAATCACTCGCAAGCGATCTTTTGCTTTTAGCTCAAACGGATGAGAAAAGCGAGACCCAGCAGTTCACGCAAGTGGATCTTAGCGAATTGACCCAACGTGAGCTTCTTCAGTTCGAATCCGTCGCTTTTGAGGGAAACGTAAGTCTTACGACCCAACTTCAAGAAGGATTGGTAGTTCAGGGTGATGCCGCAAGGCTACGCCGATTGGTGGCAACGCTCGCCGACAACGCCTGCAAATACGCAGGATCGGGCGGAAGCGTGCACGTGACCCTCAAAGCCGCTGGGAAAATCTGCGTGCTTGCAGTTCGCAACAGCGGACCCGCCATTCCCGCCGAAGACCTCCCCCACGTCTTCGATAGGTTCTATCGCGCCGACAAGGCGCGCACCCGCAACAAAGAGGGACACGGCTTGGGCCTTGCCATAGCGCAGGCCATAGCCCAGGAACACGGAGGATCCATAGAGGCTCAAAGCAGCGACGAGGAAGGTACCGAGTTCATCCTCAAGCTGCCGCGTGAAAAGAAATGAGCCGCCCTGGGCAAAACCCCATCCTCACGACTCACGCTGCGGCGCGGCCTCAGGATACAACTCATTGAAGCGTGTGAAATATTTGTTCGTACCGTTCTCGTTGTTTTGCGCTACCACTTCCAGGATTTCATCCGTGTGACCGGAAGGATCATCGAAGGTCACATCGAGCGCCCAGGCTTCCACAATCGGTTCTAGGCGACCTATCTGGCAGACATAAAGCTCCACCATGTTCTCAAGATCATCGACATAGGGAGATGTGTCGGAAAGCACGATCGCTTCGAGCGTTTCAAGCTCAGCCTGCAATTCGTCCAAAAGGGCTTCTGCCTCCTCCATAGCAGTCTCACGCTGGCTCAGCGAAGCCGAAAGAAACAGGGTATTGAAGTTCGATATGCAGGAGTCCACACGTTCATCATAGGATTCCAAACGGGCGTATGCGCTATCCAGGAGATCGAATGCCTCATCGTCGGAGAGCACCGCAGACTCCTCTTCTGAGGAGTCTTCTTCTTCAAGGGTGGTCGCGTCATCTTGGGCAGATTCGACGATGTCGGCTTGCTCTGCAGCTTGACCCACTTGCAGCAAGTCATCACCTATCTGCATGAAGATAAGCGCCGCAATCACCGCAAGCAATACCACAATAATCACTATACAGGTTATGAGCGCCTTGCGGCCCTTTTTCGGTTTTTTGCTCTCTTTTGGTTCTTCTGCCGTAAATTTCTTCGGTTCGTCGTCGATAGAAAGAACCACCGTCTCAACAGCATCGGCAAAACTGCGACCGTTCTTTTCTGTCGTAAACTTCTTCGGTTCGTCGTCGGTGGAAAGAACCATCGTTTCAATAGTATCGGCAGGACTGCGACCGTTCTTGAGCTTGACAGTCTCACCGGCAGAAATCGGTACGCCATCCACGATGTCAAGACCGCGCATAGGATCAGCCGGTTCGACGGATCCGGTCACTATCACGCTCTCGATTACACGGGAGCCGCATTGCGAACAAAACCGAGCGCCCGACTCAAGAGATTTACCACACCATGAGCAGAACCTAGCCATAATTTAGATGCCCTCCCCGTATCCAAACCGACGAATCTGGCTGAGATCACGCCTCCAGTTCTTCCTTACCTTGACCTGCGTATCCAAAAACACCTTGCAACCCAAAAGGTGTTCAAGGTCTTGGCGAGCCTCTATGCCCACCTGCTTTATGGCAGCTCCCCCCCTACCAATGATGATGCCCTTCTGACTTTCGCGCTCCACATACACCACGGCATAGATGCGATACATGTCGCTCTTGCTGTCGTACTCCACCCGCGCAGCATCCACTCCGATGGAATGGGGCACCTCATCGCGATAGCTGCGAAGGATCTTCTCCCGGATGAACTCTGCGATGATTACCTCAAAGGGCTGATCGGTGTCCATGTTATCAGGAAACCACCGGGGACCTTCGGGAAACCATCGGCGCACGGCGTCCACAAAACCATCAACGTTGAAGTTCTCCTTGGATGAAAGGACTATCTCATCGTCCCATTGGCCAAGCGATCGAGCGCCTTCTAGCTGCTTTTGTGCCGTGGCGCTATCGACCAGATCGGCCTTCGAGATCACGAGGAGCTTCTTTGAATCTCGCGCAGCTTTCACCTGGGCGGCCACCCACGCATCTCCCCGACCAACCGGCTGGCTCGCGTCCACAAGAAATGCAACAACATCAACGTCTTCGAGGGCTTTGATGGCAGAGGCGTTCAGCTCCTTTCCCAGCGCGTCGTGAGGCTTATGTAGGCCCGGCGTGTCAACCATGACCATCTGCATATCCTCGCGCGTGAGAATGGCGCGAAAACGATGCCGCGTAGTCTGAGCCGTAGCGGAAGTAATGGCAACCTTGTGGCCCACCACCGCATTGATGAGCGTGGACTTTCCCACGTTGGGGCGACCGACCAGCGTAACGAATCCGCTTTTGAATCCATCTTTGGATCCGTTATGGGAACCATTGTCGAATCCGTCTCTGAATCCGTCTTCGGGTTCGTTTTCGGATCCGTTTGGGCGCTCAGTCCCGCACATCTTCTTTACGCCGCTCACACATACCTCCCATATTCGGGTATTGCACGAGAAGTGAACCAAAAGCAGGCGGCCTCGCTCTTCCCTTTTCCTTTTAGGCGAAGAGATATTGCCCGCCTGCAAGAGAGCGGTGCCAAAGGGATGTTCTTGCCACCCGGATAAGGAAACACTCGGACGCGCAAAGCGGCCAAGCCGGTATATCCGGGTAGAGAGAGGATGATGTGGGTTTGCGTTATCACGGCTCGATATTGTATCAGACACGCACGGCATGAGCTTTTCCTCTTGACAACGCTCCGCTCATGTCAGAGGCCCGCGACAAGCGCGGGCCTCTTTAGATCCCGCCCTTATACAGAGGGCGGCACTGTGTTCGTTGCAGGACTAATCGCTACAGGATTAATCGCTCCCATGGCCAAGGTTGTCCACACCGGAGATGTTGTGGGTCTTCGGGTCATAGGTCAGACCGCCATGTTCAATACCGAAGAACATGAGCTTGGTGGGAGCAAGGCCCTCGATATTAGCTAGATACGCATGCAGCAGCGTGAAGCAGATGAACACGTACATCATGAAGTAGTGGATAATGCGAACGCTCATAGCTCCGCCGAGCGCGTTGATGACCGAAGAAAGCGCCGCACTGTTGGCTGTGGGAGGCCACAGGCACAGACCGGTGAAGAACATGAGGAAAATAAGAATGGGGATGGCCAAATAGGAAATCTTTTGAGGTACACCGAGCTTAGCGGACAGCGGATGATCCTTTTTCAAGAACAGGTAGTACTTGATCCAGGCACCAAACT
>CAZLKG010000077.1:0-7956 GCA_964560045.1 uncultured Slackia sp. | reverse complement strand
CAAAACTCTCGAAGATTCGGACATCGAGGCCATTCTTTTGCGAGCTCTCGTTGATGAGCGTGGACTAGGGGGCGCATTCGTGCTGACCGATGAGGCCCTAGATGCCATCGTGAGCCTTTCGGGCGGTGATGCTCGCATCGCCCTTACCACACTTGAGCTTGCGAGTGGTCTCGCGCAGGAGCAAGCGCGTCGCTCGGGAAAGTCCGACCTTGGTGCCTGCGCCCCGCTTGCCATAGGTGTCGATGCGGTGGAACTTGCCGTTCCCTACCGCACGCTGCCCTACGACAAGAACAAGGACATGCACTATGACGTGATCAGTGCGTTCATCAAATCCATGCGCGGCAGCGATCCCGATGCGGCGCTGTACTGGCTGGCGCGCATGATAGACGGCGGCGAGGATCCCAAATTTATCGCCCGGCGTATCTTCATCCTTGCAAGTGAAGATATAGGCAATGCCGATCCCCAGGCACTGCTCGTGGCTGAGGCGGCATTTCGGGCTGTGGAGACAATAGGTCTTCCCGAATGCCGCATCAATCTGGCGCAGGCGGTCATATACATGGCGCTTGCACCCAAGATGCCGCTCTTGATGAGGTGCGCCGTGGTCCCAGGCGCGACGTACCCAGCCATCTGCGCGATCGTCATCGTCCGGGTGCTGAGCACTACGGTGCCTACAAATACCCCCACGACTATCCGGCTCATTGGGTGGAACAGCGGTATCTGCCCGAGGGCTTGGAGCGCGGTTGTTTTTATCGGCCTGGGGAGGCCGGTTGGGAGGCGTATCGCGTTGAGGCTGTGGTGCGTGACAGAAAACGGCCTCTACAGTGATCTACAGTGATACACTGCTCACAGGCTCTCGAAGCAAGAAGGAGGCTTCGTTATGGATTCGGCATTTATCCAGCAGATGCTTCTGCCTATCGTGTTCGTAGTGGTGGGCATCGGAGCTATCTGGGCGCTCATTGAGCTGATCGTTTTTTTGCGCGGTACACGCAAAACCTTGAAGACTTTGGAAGAAGAGGTGCGTCCGGTCATCTCCGATGTGAGAGAGATGACGGAAAGCCTCAAACCCGCTGCTAGCAAGATAGATCCCTTGGCTGAGCGCATATCGCTTGCGGTGGATGCTGTCAATCTTGAGATCATGCGGCTTGACGGGATCCTTGAAAACGTAGATTCGCTGACCAGTTCAGCCTCAAGTGCCGCAAATGCTGTGGATACGGTGGCCAACACCCCACTCAAGCTGGTTAGTACTGCAGCAGATAGGTTGCGTGGTGTATTTTTGCATAAGAAAGCCTCGGATGCCTCGATCGCCTTGGGATCCGCCGCCGAAGAAGAGGAAACTGCCGAAGGGGGATCTGCCAAAAGGGATACGTCTTATGATTCCGTAGTACCCGCTTCCGGGCCTGCCGATGTGTTTTCCGTCTCATCGGCGCAGGCTGCCGCCTCTACCGAACCCCCTTTTTCTGATCCTGCGGCATCGGTGCCCGCTGATTCTGCCAAATCTTCCTCTTCTGAACCTGTAGCGCCGGAAGCGGTATTCTTTGGCTCCGCATCCCCTAACTCCGCATCCTCCGACTCCGTTAAGCCTTTCTCTCTTGACCCCGAGGTGCACGTGTCCACGGCTGATCCAATTACAGCTTCACCCAAATTCTCAGAGCGCACTGACACCTCACCTAAACCCCAGGCCACACAAACCGACAAGCAGCCCCAAGGCTTAGAGAAGGGCTACTACACCTATGGGTCGTAGGAAGGCGACCGCACAAGGGCGACCGTAGAAAAGACCCGCTCGAATCAGCGAGGCGCTACGGAGAGTTGGCACAGATTGAATCGATTCCTTTGAGCCGCCGTCCGCCTGCCACAAGGCTCATACGATGGAAGCGAAACATACGCAGTCGGTACGGGGCGGCCTGGCCCCTTTGATCTGTTGTCCGGTTGTCGAGAGAGTCGCACGATGGAAGCGAGATACCTTCAATGAAATACATGACTAGCGCCGATATCCGCGAGCAATACCTCAAGTTCTTCGAAGAGAGGGGATGCAAGCGCATGCCGTCTTCTTCGCTCATTCCCGACGACCCAAGCCTTTTGCTCACCAGCGCCGGCATGGTTCAGTTCAAACCGTATTTCCTTCACGTCAAGGAGCTTGATCCGCAGTATGTGGGTACCGCTACCGTACAGAAATGCGTGCGCACCAACGACATCGATATCATCGGCACCACGGGACGTCACCTGAGCTTCTTTGAGATGTTGGGCAACTTTAGCTTTGGTAAGTATTTCAAAAAGGAGATGTGCGCGTGGGCCTATGAGTTTTCCACCGAGATTTTGGAGCTTCCCAAAGAGAGCCTGTATTTCACGGTGTTTGAAGATGATGATGAAACCATCGAAATCTGGAAAGGGTTAGGCATTGCCGAGGATCGCATCTCGCGTCTCGGTGAGGAAGACAACTTCTGGCGCGCCGGACCCACAGGCCCCTGCGGCCCTTGCTCTGAGATCTACTACGACCAAGGTCCTGCCTTCGGCTGCGGCAAGCCCGACTGCGCGCCCGGGTGTGACTGTGACCGCTTCCTGGAGTATTGGAACTGCGTGTTCACTCAGTATGACGGTCAGGAGGACGGCACATTAGTGCCGCTTCCCACCAAGAACATCGATACCGGCATGGGTCTTGAGCGCATTGCCGCCATTATGCAGGGGGTTCAGTCTAACTTCGAGACCGATGGCATTCGGGTTCTCATTGCGGTGGGCGAGCGCCTGTCCAACAAGACCTATCACGAAGATGCCGCCACGGACTTGTCGCTTCGTATTGTGGCCGACCACAGCCGCTCGATTACCTTCATGATTGCTGATGGCATTCTGCCCTCTAACGAGGGTCGAGGATACGTGCTGCGCCGTCTTGTGCGCCGGGCGGTATTGCACGGCCATAAACTGGGCATCAAAGGTGCTTTCCTCGGCCGGTACGCGGAGGCCATCGTCGCCCAGATGGGTGACGTGTATCCTGAGATAGCGGAAAACTGTGAGCTCGTAAAGCGCGTGGTTGCCTCCGAGGAAGAGCGCTTTGGCGCTACGCTGCGCCAAGGTCAGACGTATCTGAACGAGGCGCTTTCCGAGCTTTCCGGCGATACGCTTCTTGGTCAGACGGCATTCACGCTGCACGACACCTACGGCTTTCCCGTGGAGATCACCGAAGAGATCTGCGCCGAGCGTGGTATCAAAGTCGATGTCCGGGGTTTTGAGAAGTGCATGGAGGTACAGCGTGAGCGCGCCCGTAGCGCCACCAAGGACGCGACCGAGGCGGCCTGGAGCGCCTATGGTGGCGTGTATGCCGAGCTCTTGAAAGAGATCGGCCCCTCGGCCTTTGTGGGATACGATCGCTCTACCGCTTCTTCCGGTGTGGTTGCACTCATTAAAGACGGGCAGCGTGTGGACATGCTTTCTGAAGGCGCGGAAGGCGAGGCCGTTTTGGGCATCACTCCGTTTTACGCCGAGATGGGAGGCGAGGTAGGCGATGTCGGCACGCTGGATGGAGCTGATGCGGGTAGCGATCTTCACATAGAGGTGCTTGACACCAAATCCCCCGAGAAGGGTCTCATCTGCCACCGGGTAAGGGTCGCAAAAGGATTGGTGCGCGTGGGAGACACCGTGCGTGCTGTGGTCGACGCCCGCCGTCGTGAGCGCATCTCTCGCAATCACACCGCCACACATATTCTGCACGCCGCGCTACGCCGCGTGCTGGGCGATCACGTGAAGCAATCCGGCAGCTATGTGGCCCCTGATCGCCTACGCTTCGACTTCACACATTTTGAAGCTCTGACCTCCGAGCAGATCACACAGATTGAGCAGGTGGCTAATGAGGTAGTCATGCTGGCTCATCCCGTGGACATATACGAGACATCCTTGGAGCAGGCTCGCTCATCCGGTGTTACGGCGCTATTTGGCGAAAAGTATGATGATGTGGTGCGCGTGGTGGAGGTGGATAGCTTTTCCGCTGAGCTATGCGGGGGTTGTCATGTGACCAACACCTCCGAAATAGGATTCATCAAGGTTGTATCCGAGGGTAGTGTTGGTGCCAATCTGCGTCGTATAGAGGCTGTTACCAGCTTTGATGCCCTTGCCTACATGAACCTTATTGAAGGCGAGCTTAAAGGGGCAGCCGCAGTACTTCACGTGCCCCTATTTGAGGTGGCCTCACGCGCAGCCTCCTGCCTTGCTCAGATCAAAGATCTTGAGGCCAAGGATAAGACCAACAAACAGAAGGCTGCCGAGGGCACCATTGCCCAATGCATGGACTCCATTGTGGATGTGGGTTATCCGCTGCTGGTGGCCCGCATGGACGGCCTTAATGCCGCCGAACTGCGCAACACCTGGGACATCATCCGATCCCGTATGAAAACTCCTGGTGCCTGTGTGCTGGGTTCCGTATACGGCGGCAAGCCTGCCATCATGGCTGCCGGAACCGATGAGGCGGTGGCTGCGGGATTTGATGCCAAGGCGCTCATCAAGGCTGTTGCCGGAAACATCAAGGGCGGCGGCGGTGGAAAGCCAACCATGGCTCAGGCCGGAGGCAAAGACGTTGAGGGAATGGACGCTGCGCTTAGCGCCGCGCGCGAGATACTGGGTGCCTAATTCGTTCATGAGAATTCTGGCGCTCGACATAGGCCAAGCGCGTATAGGCTTGGCGGTAAGTGATACTGAGGGACGCGTGGCCACGCCCCTTAAGGTTCTTTCCGCGAACGACGTGCTGGAAAACGCCCCTGAATTCCGCCGCATCATAGAGGACTGGGAGATAGGGGGTCTGCTGTGCGGACTTCCCTACACGCTTGCAGGTGAGGAAGGCCCTCAAGCAGCTTCCATCAGGCAGAAAGCCCAGCGCATTGCGCAGGCGTCCCATTTGCCCCTATGCTTTACCGATGAGCGCCTGAGTTCGCGTGAGGCCAAACGCATTTTGCGTGAAGAGGGGCTGGATGAGCGCGCCATGCGCGGCAAAGTGGATATGATCGCCGCGAGCCTGTTTCTGCAAGTCTGGCTTGATTCCCATCCTGCGCAAGACGAATGGCTAAGCCATATCGGTACACACAGATAGGAACCGTCATGCTTCCCAAGCGGATCACGTACAGCTCTCGCCCCACCCATCGCGCTCGGATGGCGCATGCTCAGGGAGAGCGCCAATTCCGCACGTACGACACCTCACAGATCCGCCCTCAGAAAAACAGGGCATTTAGGATTCTCGGCATCATTTTTGCCGCAGTCGTGTTGCTGGCAATCGTTTTGGCCGTAAACGCTGTGCTGCGCAGCTGTTCTTCCGCCGAGGCACTGGATGGCTCCCAAGTGGTGGTTGATTCCGATGTTCAGGCAACCATTCCTGAAGGATCTTCGGCACAGGAAGTGGCGTCTGTGCTGGAGAGCACCGGGGTGGTGCCGAGTGCTGATGACTTTCTCCGCTATGCCCAGGATTTGGGTGTGGAGTCTCAATTTCAGGCCGGTACGTATTCGTTTTTAGCCGGGATGACCCTCGATGACGTGGTGAATGCCGTAGCCACGGGAAATTTGGGCACCGAAACGCTTACCATCCCTGAAGGTTACACCCTTGAAAACATAGCTGCTGCGGTGGAAGAGGTCACGGAAGGTAGCGTGACCGCTGAAGATTTTATAGCTGCGGCATCCGATGCCAGCGTCTACGCTGCTGATTACGACTTTTTAGCCGATGCGCCTCAAGGGGCATCGCTTGAAGGCTTTCTCTTCCCTTTGACCTACGGTCTTAGCAGTAGCGCTACCGCCGATTCCATCATTCGGATGATGCTCGACCAGTTTGTTTCGCAAACTTCCTCACTGGATTGGTCATATCCTGAAAGCCAGGGTCTCTCCATCTACGATGCGGTGAACCTGGCGTCCATTGTGGAAAAGGAGTCCAGCAGCGATGAGCAGATTCGTGCACAGGTTGCTGCCGTGTTCTACAATCGTTTGAGTCCTAACAACACGGAGACAAATGGCTATTTGCAATCCGATGCCACCACCGCCTATGAAGTGGGGCACGACCCTTCGGCTGAAGAGGTGAGGACGGGCACGTACAGCACATATGTCAATGCGGGTTTGCCGCCTACGCCCATCTGCTCACCTGGTCTTGAGTGTTTGCAGGCCGTGTGCGAACCAGCCGAGGATTATGGCGATTACTACTATTTCATCTTCTGGACCAATGACGATGGCGAGACGGAGTACGCGTTCAGCAAGACCTATGAAGAGCACCAAGCCGCCATCGCCGAGTATTTGCAGTAAGAAGCAAAAGCGAAAGCGAAAGTGAAAGTATACGGTGCGCTCAGCAGGAGGGTTCGAGCGCGCCTTTGTTTGCCCCAATCTGTTAGGATTGCAGTCCTCTTGAGAGTTGAGAGGGCTATTCTGCGCAGAGCTTGGGCTTGAGAGGGAGGGAAATGCCGTTTTTTTCCCCTGACAGGTTGTTCGAACGCGTGACAAGCATAGATCCCGCTGTCGATATAGCGGATGCGGGATTTTCCCATGTCCTGCTCGATCTGGACAACACCCTTCTCACGCGCGACACGCACGAGGTGCCAAGTGATGTGCTCGCTTGGCTTGATGCGCTTGATACGAGGGGTGTGGCTGCATGTATCCTGAGCAATAACTGGCATCACGGCGCGCACGAGTGGGCTGACAGACTGGGACTGCCCATCGTATCACACGCGATGAAACCCCTACCGCCTTCCTACCTTATGGCGCTGCGTAAGATGGGTGCGCGGCGTGAGGCCACGCTTTGCATAGGCGATCAGATGGTTACCGATGTGTGGGGGGCGCATCTCTTGGGCATGACGGTCTATATGGTGAACCCTCTCGTGAAAACCGATCTGTGGCACACGCGCCTGCTGCGCCATCTGGAAGGCCCCCTTATGGGTCACATGAAGCCTGAGAAATAGATGGATGGATGCCACGGTTTGGGCAGGTGGACGCCATGGTCGGGGAGAACTTCCGCACAGTGCAGGCCAGGATGATTTATCGCATCCACAAACCCTTCCTATCCATCATTGTCGAGCAACTCGAGTAACACATGACATCTCAGGTTAGGCGGCTAAATGCGAGCCACACCGCTGTCTCTGGCCGCTTGGGCCACGGCAGTTGCCACGGCGGGTACCACGCGCTTGTCGAAGGCTCCAGGTATCACGAAGTCGGTGCCAAGGTGTGCATCATCCACCAGATCGGCAATGGCGCGGGCGGCGGCTTCCATCATGTCATCGTTAATGTCGCTCGCTCGCACGTCCAAGGCCCCACGGAAGATACCGGGGAATGCCAGCACGTTGTTTATCTGGTTGGGGAAATCCGAGCGGCCCGTGGCAGCTACGGCGGCACCTGCCCCAAGCGCTTCATCCGGCATGATTTCGGGCACAGGATTGGCCATGGCGAATACGATGGGATCAGAACTCATGGATCGAACCATATCCTGCGTCAGGATGCCTGCGCTTGATACCCCTACGAACACGTCGGCACCTCTGAGCATGTCGCTTAAGCCTCCGGCGCGCTTTTTCCGGTTGGTCGTTTTGGCTATTTTGGCTTTCTCGGGATTCAGATCCTTGCGGCCTTCATAGATTGCCCCTTTACGATCGCAGATCACAATGTCAGTCACGCCCATACGCATCATGAGCTTAGCTACGGCAAGGCCCGCCGCACCCGCTCCGGAGAACACCACGCGCACATCTGCAAGCTCGCGTCCGGTGAGCCTGCAGGCGTTGATGAGCGCCGCGCAGACGACTACAGCGGTGCCGTGTTGATCGTCGTGAAATACGGGGATATCGCAGGACTCCTTCAGCCTCTCTTCGATTTCGAAGCAACGGGGGGCAGAAATGTCCTCCAGGTTGATGCCGCCAAAACTTCCGGCGATGAGCCGCACGGTGCGCACGATGTCGTCTATGTTTTTGCTGCGGATGCACAGGGGAAAGGCGTCCACGTCAGCAAAGGCCTTAAACAGGG